>CAYMHN010000824.1:0-1710 GCA_964390235.1 uncultured Candidatus Competibacteraceae bacterium | reverse complement strand
GCAGATCCGACAAGCGGTTGACATAAGCCCGGATCGGCGGGCTGACCTCCTCGGTCCGTGCCAGACCGACCAGACAGCGCTCGGCTCGGCGGCAGACGGCCCGGGCCAGGTGGCAGGCGGCGGCGGCCCGACCGCCACCGGGCAGGATGAACTCCTTGAGCGGCGGCAGATCGGCATTGTAGCGGTCCAGTTCCTGCTCCAACCAGCCGACATCCTCGGCGTGGATGGCGCTATAGCCAGGCATGCATAGTTCCCCTCCGAGGTCGAACAACTTGTGCTGCACCTCGCCCAGGGTGTCGCGGATCACCGGGCGGACCTCCCAGGCCAGGATCATGCCGATCACGCAGTTGAGTTCGTCGATCTCGCCCAGCACCGTGACGCGCGGGCTGTCCTTGGCGATGCGGCTACCGTCGCCAAGACCGGTCGTGCCCTCATCGCCGGTGCGGGTGTAGATTCTGGAAAGTCGGTTGCCCATGGTTCGCTCTCGCTGTCGGATGCATGGCTGCTTGGATAAGCATTGCCGGGTCGGGTTCGGTATGATGGACTATTGTCCACGATACCGGTGCATGAATGTCATTCCTCGACCGTCTTCCCCGCCTGGCCCCGCTCGCCCCTTTCCTGCTGCTGGCTGGCTGCGCCAGTTCGGGGTCCGGTCCGATGCTGGAGGTATCCGATAACCAGCCGCTCGAGATCGTCAGCGCTGGGCTGCTGGTCGATCGCGGTGGCAATCCCGAACTGGGTCTGACCCTGATCAATCGCGGCAGTCTGCCGCTCTGGCTTAATGTCCACTTCCAGACCCCGGACGGGCGTCAGGACTGTTTCCAGGGCCGGGAACTGGAGCCGGCGGCCAGTCACGTGTTTCTTTGCCCCCAGCCGCGGCTGCGGCCGGACACCGACTACCCGCTGCGGGTTACCGCATACGCCATGCCGGACAGCGTCCGGCAGTTGAGCGAGATCACCGCGGTACTGCGCTTTGGTTCGGATGACATCCTGGCTATCGGAGGCTAGCGGTGGACCAGTTCGGCCGCCAGTTCGGCCAGGTCTTCCGGCGTATTGACGTTGCGAAACAGCTCGGGCGCATCGCTGAAATCGGCTATCGCCATGCGGTGTGTGGCATACCAACGGTCGATCTTGCGTTCGCCGCCCTCCAGCGCCGCGCGCAGATCGGAAGCCAGCGAGTGGTGCAGCAAGGCGAATACCGGCTGCAAACGCTGGCCATCATGAGCCACCGCCAGCGCGGCATCGGCCGTTAGCGCCGCATGCATGCGCGCGGCGTAGTCATCCAGCAGCAACGGCGAATCGCAGGGCACGGTCAGTACATAGTCGGTTCGGGTCGCCTCCAGGGCCGCCAGCATACCCGCCAGAGGGCCGAGAAACCCGTCCAGGTCGTCGCTGATCACCGTGGCATCCGGGTACCCGGCCAGCAGCTCGGCATACCGCTCCCGATTGCGGTTGGCATTGATGATCAAGCGCCCCACCTGGGGCGCCAGCAGGCGCGCGGCACGCCGCGCCAGCGGCTCGCCGCTCAGGGTCAGCAGTCCTTTGTCACGGCCGCCCATGCGGCGGGCTCGACCACCCGCCAGAATCACGCCGGTAATGGTCTCGCGCGGATACTCGTTCATTCATTCATCCGGTTCAGTACGGCGCCTGCTCGCCCGGCGGGCGCTTCTTGAAGCGCCGGTGCACCCAGAGATACTGCTCCGGGGCCTG
>CAYMHN010000823.1:0-1720 GCA_964390235.1 uncultured Candidatus Competibacteraceae bacterium | reverse complement strand
CCATACCGGCGGGGTCTGGATCGCACAGCGGCTGCGCCGCCGACTGGGTCTGGATACGCCGCTGGCCAGTCTCGACATTTCCTTTTATCGTGACGATTTCAGCCGGATCGGCATGCATCCGCAGGTTCGGCCCACCGAACTGCCATTCGATATCGACGATCGCCATATCGTGCTGGTCGATGATGTGCTCTACACCGGGCGCACCATACGGGCGGCGCTGGACGAGATCTTCGATTATGGCCGGCCGGCCTCCGTGCTGCTGGCTGCCCTGGTCGACCGAGGGGGGCGCGAACTGCCGATCCAGGCCGATGTGGTCGGACTGACCCTGAACCTGGCGCCGGGCGAGCAGGTCAAGCTGGTCGGGCCGGAGCCGCTGCGGCTGGAACGACGCGAGGCCTCGTGACGGCCGCCGATCTGCAACTCGATGGCCGAGGGCGGCTGCGCCACTTCCTCACCGTCGAGGGGCTGGCGCGCCACCATCTGGTCGAAATCCTCGATGTCGCCGAATCCCTGGCCGAGGTGGCCGAGCGCCGGGTCAAGAAACTGCCGACCCTGATCGGCAAGACCGTGGTCAATCTGTTCTTCGAACCCAGCACCCGGACCCGCACCACCTTCGAACTGGCGGCCAAGCGCCTGTCGGCCGATGTGCTGAACCTGAGCATCAGCACTTCCAGCACCAGCAAGGGCGAAACCCTGCGCGATACCCTGCGCAACATCGAGGCCATGCAGGTCGACATGTTCGTGGTGCGCCACGCCAGCAGCGGCGCGGCCGAGTTCGTGGCCCGCCAGGTCGCCCCCCACATCGCGGTGCTGAACGCCGGCGACGGACGTCATGCCCACCCGACCCAGGCGCTGCTGGACATGTTCACCATCCGCCGCCACAAGCCGGATTTCACCGCCCTGAGCGTGGCCATCGTCGGCGACATCCTGCACTCGCGGGTGGCGCGCTCCCAGATCCATGCCCTGAGCATCCTCGGTGCCCGCGAGGTGCGGGTGATCGCGCCGCGCACCCTGCTGCCGACCGGGGTAGAGTCGCTGGGGGTACGGGTATTCCACGACCTGGACGCCGGCCTGCGCGAGGTCGATGTGGTGATCATGCTGCGCTTGCAGCGCGAACGCATGCAGGGCGCGCTACTGCCCAGCGAGCAGGAGTTCTTTCAGTGCTACGGCCTGACCGAGGCCCGGCTGGCGCTGGCCAAACCCGATGCGTTGGTGATGCATCCGGGTCCGATCAACCGCGGGGTGGAAATCGATTCGCGGGTGGCCGATGGTCCGCGCTCGGTGATCCTGGAGCAGGTCACCCACGGCATCGCGGTGCGCATGGCGGTGATGTCGCTGATCGTCGGCGGGCGTGGCGGGGAGCATCGGTGAACCGCATCCTGATCCGCGCCGGCCGCCTGATCGATCCGGCCAATGACATCGATGCCGTGCTGGACCTGGCCATCGCCGACGGTCGAGTGGTCGGCGTGGGGGACAACGGCGATTTTCAGCCCGATCGGATCATCGATGCCAGTGGTCAGGTGGTCTGTCCGGGGTTCATCGATCTCTGCGCCCGCTTGCGCGAGCCGGGCCAGGAGCACAAGGCCACCGTAGGGTCGGAAGCCCGGGCCGCCGCCCGCGCCGGCATCACCACCCTGGTCTGCCCACCGGACACCGATCCGGTGATCGACGAGCCGGCGGTGGTCGAACTGATCCGCCGCCGCGCCGAAGCGGCCGCCCG
>CAYMHN010000822.1:0-1723 GCA_964390235.1 uncultured Candidatus Competibacteraceae bacterium | reverse complement strand
CCGCGAGGGTGGGCGCACGGTCGGTGCCGGCGTCGTCGCCAAAGTCATCGAGTAACACGATTCCGAAATTTCTACAGGCGAGTAGCTCAACTGGCAGAGCAGCGGTCTCCAAAACCGCAGGTTGGGGGTTCGAGTCCCTCCTCGCCTGCCACTCCATTTCAGGCGATCAGCGGAAACTTCTGCATGTCTATTGCCAAGTCAACGCATCGCCCAGCGTCGAGCAATGTGACCGGCCAATGAGTTCCAAACCCGAAGCATCAGTGTCCAGACTGGATACCGCCAAGCTGGCCTTCGCCGTATTGCTGCTGGTGGTTGCGATAGCGGGCTTCTACTATTTTTCGGACTACTCGACCCTGGTTCGAGTAATCGGCCTGCTGATTGCCGGCGGAGCCGCGGTCGGCGTGCTGGCGACCACCGAGCTGGGCGGCAATCTGTTCGGGTTTTTCCAGGACTCGCGCACCGAACTGCGCAAAGTGGTCTGGCCGACCCGGCAGGAGACGCTGCAAGTCAGTCTGGCGGTCATCGCCATGGTGTTGATCATGGGTATCTTTCTGTGGCTGCTGGACATGTTCCTGTTCTGGCTGGTTCGCCTGTTCACGGGATGAGCCCGAGATCATGACCATGCACTGGTATGTCGTACAGGCCTACTCCGGTTTCGAGCACCAGGTCAAGCGGGCTCTGGAAGAGCGGATCCGCCGGCTGGGGCTGCAAGAGCAGTTCGGCCAGATATTGGTGCCGACCGAGGAAGTGGTCGAGATGCGCGATGGCCAGAAGCGCAAGAGCGAGCGCAAGTTCTTTCCCGGCTATGTGCTGGTGCAGATGGAAATGAACGATGAGACCTGGCATCTGGTCAAGAGCGCACCCAAGGTGCTGGGCTTCATCGGCGGCACGCCCGACAAACCCGCGCCCATCAAGGACCGGGAAGCCGATGCGATCATGCAGCGGGTCCAGGAAGGCGTCGACAAGCCGCGTCCCAAGGTATTGTACGAACCGGGCGAGGTGGTGCGGGTCACCGACGGTCCGTTCAACGATTTCAATGGTGTGGTCGAGGAAGTCAATTACGACAAGAGCCGCCTGCGGGTGGCCGTGTTGATCTTCGGTCGCTCGACTCCGGTGGAACTGGAGTTCTCTCAAGTGGAAAAGGCGTAATCGGGGAGCCGCGAGGCGTTTGCACCCATCTTCGGAGTAATTCATGGCCAAGAAAGTAACCGCGTATATCAAGCTGCAGATCAAGGCGGGCCAAGCCAACCCGAGTCCGCCGGTAGGCCCGGCCCTGGGTCAGCATGGCGTCAACATCATGGAGTTCTGCAAAGCGTTCAACGCACAGACTCAAAGCCTGGAGCAGGGTCTGCCGACGCCGGTGGTGATCACCGTCTACTCGGACCGCAGCTTCACCTTCATCATGAAGACACCGCCGGCCGCGGTGTTGCTCAAGAAAGCGGCCGGTCTCAGTTCGGGCAGCGCCAGACCCAACACGGTCAAGGTCGGCACGGTCAACCGCGATCAGCTGGAAGAGATCGCCAAGACCAAGTGGCCGGACCTGACGGCGGCCGATATGGATGCCGCAGTGCGCACCATAGCGGGTAGCGCCCGGTCCATGGGACTGAACGTGGAGGGTGTGTGAGATGGCCAAGTTGACGAAACGCAAGCAGATGTTCCGCGATAAGGTCGCCGCCGGCCGAATGTATCCGATCGGCGACGCCTTGGGATTGCTCAAGGAAAT
>CAYMHN010000821.1:0-1723 GCA_964390235.1 uncultured Candidatus Competibacteraceae bacterium | reverse complement strand
AACTGGGGCCGCACCGCCGCGAGCACCGAATCACCCAGCTCGCCCCCGTCGAGTTCGACCCGGAGGCGAAGGCGCCGACCTGGGAGCGATTCATCGGCGACATTACCGCCGGGGAGGCCGATCTGCAACGGTTCCTTCGCGTGGCCGCCGGCTACACGCTGACGGGCTCGACTCGGGAACAAATTCTCCTGATCCTCTGGGGAACCGGCTCGAACGGAAAGTCAACCTATCTGCGGACGCTCGGCCGGTTGGGTTTGACGCGGCGGCGGTTCGCGGCGCTCGATCACCAGTTCGCGGCGCGGCAGTTCGGCGTAGAACTCGTACTTGGGCGGGGTGTCTCTCGGTGTCGACCGAGGGGCGGCCGGCGGCGCCGGTTCGGTGGCGGCGGGCACCTCGACACTGCGGTTGTCCCGCTGCGTCTTGATATAGACCAGACCGCTGGCGAATATCGCCACCAACGTCAGGGTGGTCACCACCAGGCCGTGCCGGCGTACCTGCTGCTTGTTGGAGGAACTACTGCGTTTGCGGCTCACATGGCCTCCGGGGCGGACACGCCCAGCAGTTCCAGGCCGTTGCGGATGCTCAGGCGTACCGCGGCGATCAGATTGAGCCGTGCGTCACGCAGGCCCGGCGCGTCGACCAGGAACTGATGCGCGTTGTAGTAAGTGTGCAGTCCGTTGGCCAGCTCGCGCAGGAACTGGCTCAGCAGCTGCGGTTCCAGATTGGCGGCGGCCTGCTCCACGGCCTCCGGGTAACGGGCCAGCAGCACCATCAGCTGATCCTCGTGATCCTCGCTCAGGCTGGCATAGTGGGCGCGGCCGTGGTCCGGGTCGTGGACCAGTCCTTTGTCGTGCAGCTGCCGGAACACGCTGCAAATCCGCGCATGCGCATACTGGATGTAGTAGACCGGGTTGTCCAGCGACTGGGAACGGGCGAGATCGATATCGAACACCAGCTGCGAATCGGTCTTGCGCATCACGAAGAAGAACCGGGTCGCGTCGCGGCCGACCTCGTCGATCAGATCGCGCAGGGTCACGTAGCTGCCGGCGCGCTTGGAGATCTTGACCTCCTGGCCGCCACGGGTCACCGTCACCATCTGATGCAGCACGTATTCGGGCCAGCCCTCGGGAATGCCGGCGCGCAGCGCCTGCACGCCGGCCCGCACCCGGGTGATGGTGCTGTGGTGGTCGGCGCCGTGCTCGTTGATCACCCGCTCGAAGCCACGCCGCCACTTGTCCAGATGATAGGCCACGTCCGGCAGGAAATAGGTGTAGCTGCCGTCCGACTTGCGCATCACCCGGTCCTTGTCGTCGCCGAACTCGGTGGTGCGCAACCACAGCGCGCCGTCCCGCTCGTAGGTATAGCCATTGCCCATCAGGGTCTCGACGGCCTCGGCGACCTTGCCCGCGCTGTACAGCGCGGACTCCAGGGAATAGACGTCGAAACGCACCTCGAAGGCCCGCAGATCGTGATCCTGCTCGCGGCGCAGCCAGGCCACGGCGAACTCGCGGATGGCGTCCAGGTCGTCCGGATCGGCGGTGGCCACGACATGGCGGTCGTCGGCGTCCACGGTCTCACCGGCCAGATAGGCCTGCGCCACGTCCAGAATGTAGTCGCCGCGATACCCGTCGGCCGGCCAGTCGGGATGCTCCGGGGTCAGTCCGCATACCCGAGCCTGCACTGATAGGGCCAAGTTGTTGATCTGCTGGCCGGCATCGTTGTA
>CAYMHN010000820.1:0-1724 GCA_964390235.1 uncultured Candidatus Competibacteraceae bacterium | reverse complement strand
CTGACCGCGGCCAATCCTGTGGATTCCATCCCCCTGGTGCAGGAAGCGGGAATTCAGGCTGCTTCGCCCTACGAGATTCGGCTGATCACCAACGACGCGGAATTGTTCCCGGGTTTCTGGAGCGCACCGCTGGGCATCCTGATGATCGCGGGGTTCGCCGGTTTCGGCTCCGTGGTCCTGGCCTTCATTTTCCTGTTCAAGACCGTGGTGCGCCCCGTGCGCCACCTGACGGCCGTTGCGGAACAGCAGGTATCCGGTGACCTGTCGGCGCGCATCCGCCTGGATACCCGTGACGAACTGGGTCGTCTGGGCGACATCCTGAACCAGCTTACCAGCAAGTTGCAGCACACCTTGCTGGTCCAGGACCGGATCATCGAAGAGCGCAGTCGATTGAACGCCGAGTTGGAGCAGCGCGTGGCGGAACGCACACGCGAATTACAACTGGAACTCAACGAACGCAAGCGCGCCCAGGCGGCCCTGGTCCGAGCCAAGGAGGATGCCGAGCAGGCGAATATATCGAAATCACGCTTCCTGGCCGCCGCAAGCCACGATTTGCGGCAACCCGTGCATGCCATGAGCCTGTTCGTTTCGCAGCTGGCCGAGCAGGCGCCGGCCGGGAAATGGTCGGCCGTGGTCAGCAATGTGGCTTCGTGTCTGGAATCGCTGCGGGAGATGTTCGAGAAAATCCTCGATATATCCAAGCTCGAGGCGGGAGTGATCGACCCGCAGATCGAGGATTTTCCCGCTTCCCGGCTGCTCGATCGCCTGCAACGGGAGTTCGAGGGCCTGGCCGGGGAGAAAGGAATCGATCTGCGGACGGTGAAATCCACGGCGATCGTCCGCACCGACCCCTCTCTGCTGTATCGGATCCTCGGCAATCTGGTCTGCAATTCCGTCAGGCATACCAAGAACAGCAGGGTGCTGCTGGGTTGCCGCAGAAAGAAGAACGGAGTGCGAATCGAGGTATGGGATACCGGGGACGGCATTCCGGAACAGGACATCGGCCATATCTTCGAGGAGTTCTATCGGGCGAGCAACACCTCGCCCGCCGATCCCGGGGAAAACACCCGGCTCGGATTCGGGCTCGGCCTGGGTCTGTCCATCGTCGAGCACACGGCCAAGCTGCTGAAGCATCCCTTGAGCGTTTCCTCAACGCCGGGACGGCATACGCTGTTCTCCATCGAAGTCCCTGGCGGGGAAGACCGGGGAATTTCGCGCGACAGCCACCGTCGTGGCGCCGCGCACATGGAAGTGGCGGGCGCGGCGGTAATGGTCGTGGACGATAACGCCATGGCGCTCGAAGCCCTGAAGAGCACGCTCGAGAACTGGGGGTGTCTGGTCGTGGCGGCAGGGTCGGTTCAGGACGCCCTGCGCATCCTTTCGGCACAACCGACGACGTTCGACGTGCTGGTCACCGACTACCTGCTCGAGAACCAGCAGACCGGCGTCGGGCTGATCAAGAAAGCCGAAGGGATCTTCGGTCATCCCGTGCCAAGCATCGTATTGTCCGGGGTATCGAGCCGGCAGATGGAGCAGGAAACCCGGAGCTGCGGCTACCGCCTGCTTTACAAACCGGTGCCCGCGGCCCTGTTGCGGCGCGCCCTCCTTGAATGCCTTCAGCGCGATTCCGGGCAGCGCGGTGCAACCCGTCATGCCTCCGGAATCCATTGAATGGGGTATCCGACATGGAACACATCGACAAGCCGTATCTGCTGTTTCTGGGC
>CAYMHN010000819.1:0-1724 GCA_964390235.1 uncultured Candidatus Competibacteraceae bacterium | reverse complement strand
TCATAGGCCGAGCGCATGCCGCCATGCGCCGTCCACAGATCGCGTTGCAGGCACAAGGGATGCAACAGATAGTTGCACATCTCCAGCCGGGACGGGGAAAACGCCGGCTTGAAGTCGTGCAGACCACGCATCCTTCCTGCGGTGAGCCGATCTTCGTCGGCATACAGCAACCGGGCGGAGGGGTCTTGCGCTATCGCCGCCGCGAACACCGCCAGCGCGTCGGGATACAGGGTGTCGTCGTGGTCGAGCAGCAGTAGCCAATCGCCGCGAGCGGCCTCCGCCGCCCGGTTGGTACTGGTGGCGATACCCTGATTCGACCGGTTGCGCAACACCCGGATGCGGGAATCGAGTGCCTTGAGCTCGGCCAGGCTGTCACCCGTCGCCGGTTCGGCGGAGGCATCATCGACCACCAGCAGTTCCCAATCGCCCCGGGTCTGGCGCCGGACCGAGGCGACGGCCTCGATCAGCCAGTCCGTACGGGTATTGTGTACCGGCATCAGGATGGAGAACCGCGGTTCGGCGGGCGCTGTCGGCACTTGCCGGAGCAGAGGACGTTTGTGGCGCCACAGCCAGCACAGGTAGTTCGGATCATCGCTGGCCAGCCAGTACAGTGCTTCGCTACGCGGAGCCAGCCAGCGGGCCATCCGGAATCCCCTAGTCAGGGTCGCGGCGATAAACCGCTTCCAGTTCATCCGCGTGCTCGGCGATGGTCTTCATGGGTCGGATACCGGCCCGCAGCCGGTCGAGCAGGTCCGGTTCGGCCAGCACCCGGCGCAATCCCGTGATCAGCGAACCGGCGTCGCCGGGCTCGAACAGCAGTCCGTTGACACCCTCCTCGACGAAATCCGGGATACCGCCGATCCGGGCGCCCAATACCGGAACCCCCAGGGCCAGCAGTTCGAACACTACCTGGGGGGCATTGTCCCACCAGATCGGCGCCACCACGCCGAGATCGCGATCGGCCAGCAGTTCGGGAATATCGCCGTAGCGGTAGCCGTCGCGGAGCTGCAAGTCGGTCAGCCGGGGGCGCAGCGCCTGGATCTGCCGGTCCAGGGCATGGACCCGGCGAGCATACAGCGCCAGCTCGATCCGGGCCAGCTCGCTGTCCGTCATGCTGGCCAGGGCCTCCAGCAGCAGCGGCAGTCCCTTGTGCGGATCGGCTACCCCCAGAAACACCAGCCGCAGCGGCGTGTCGTCCGAATGGGCAGGCGGTTGTCGGCGCCCGTGCCCGGCGATGGCGCTGCCGAGGGTATTGACCGTCACTTTGGTCGGGTCCAGGCCCTGCTGGATATAGATTTCGCGTACCCAAGACGAGACCGCCAGCAGCCGGTCCGCCCGGTTCAGGCAATCGACCAGCCGCCGTCGGCGTTCGACATAGCGGTTCGCCGCCGCGGGATCGAACGATGTGGCCGTCGCGCCCGGGACTTCGGGCTGGCGCGCCTTGGGCCGCAGTCGCTGGATACCGGGCAGCTCACGCAGATAGTACAGGGCGCGCCGGCGCAGCTTGTGCCGCCACTGCGGCGGCGGGGGCGGCAGGCAGTCCAGGCAGCGCCGTCCCCCCAGAAAATCGGTGCAGGGAACACGATTCCGGTAGAGCAGATTGACCTGGCTGCATAGCGGATGGTAGTTGTGCAGCGAGTAGATCACCCGCGCGCCATGGGCCTTGGCCAGGGTGATGCAGCGGCCGCTGAGGGTGGCGCAGGGGCCCCGGCCAGCCCGGGGCT
>CAYMHN010000818.1:0-1725 GCA_964390235.1 uncultured Candidatus Competibacteraceae bacterium | reverse complement strand
CCAGCAGGCGGTCCAGGGCGACGATCAGTTCGGCCACGTCGTGCACTTGCCAGGCGGCCCCCGCAGCCAGCAGATGCTGGCCCGCCTCGGCGAAGTTGAACATATGCGGCCCGAACACCACCGGCACGCCCAGCAATGCCGGCTCCAGCACATTATGTCCTCCGGTGGAGACCAGACTACCGCCGACGAAAGCCACGTCGGCGGCCGCATAGAACAGCAGCAGTTCGCCCATGCTGTCGCCCAGGAACACCTCGGTGGTGGCCGGACAGGAGCGTTGTTCGCTGCGCCGTGTCAGGCGCAGATGGCGGCTGCGGCACAGGGCCGCGACCTCGTCGAACCGCTCGGGATGGCGCGGCACCAGCACCAGTACCAGCCTGGCATGCCGCGCCTGCAAAGCCATGTAGGCGTCCAGCAACAACTCGTCCTCGCCCCTGTGGGTACTGGCCGCGATCCAGACCGGCCGGCTGCCGAACAACTGCCGGCGCAGCTCCAGACCCTGCACCGGCAGACCGGACGGCAGGCTGAGATCGTATTTGATATTGCCGGTCACCTTGATCCGGGCCGGTGGCATGCCGATCCAGCGAAACCGCCGGGCATCGGCTTCGCTCTGGGCAGCGACAAGGGTGACGCAAGCCAGGGTGCGCCGGACCAGCTGCGGAACCCGGGCATAGCCCCGCGCCGACCGCTCCGACAAGCGGGCGTTGGCGATCACCAGGGGGATGCCGGCCGCCGCGCAGCTGTGAAACAGATTGGGCCACAACTCGGTTTCCATGATCACGGCCAGCCCCGGCCGGGTCCGGGCCAGGAACCGATCCACGGCCCCCGGCAGATCGTAGGGCAGATAGCAATGGTAGACGCTGTCGCCCAGGGCCTCGCGCACCTGACGCGAACCGGTCGGCGTGGTGGTGGTGACCAGCATGGCGCGGCCCGGATAGCGCTCGCGCAAGGCCCGGATCAGTGGCAAGGCGGCCCGGGTCTCGCCCAACGATACCGCGTGCACCCAGAGACAGCCGGCCGGCACCGGCGCGCAGTAACCAAAGCGTTCACGCCAGCGCAAACGGTAATCCGGCGCCTTGCGGCCCCGCCACCACAAGCGCAGCAGGATCGCCGGCAAGCCCAGATAGAACAGCAGCGTGTATAAATAGCGCATGGTTGCTCAGGTCCTGCTGTTCAGAATCCGCTCCACCGTCAGCCCATGGTGCCGATTATAGGCCACCCCAAGCTCCCGGAACGTGACGGGCATAAATATCGCCGGAACCGGCGTCCGGTGCCATTCGCCGCAACATCTCGCTGATCGCCGCGGCATCCAGCCAGGTCGCGGACTGCAAGCACTGGCGCTCGCCCCGGGACCAGTTGAACCGATACGTACCAAGGGTTTGCAACTGCTCGATACAGGCCAGGGCCATGTCCGGCAGCGCGGCCAGATACTCGAAGGACAGCGCCGGCAAGGGCCGACTCAAGCCGCGCAACACTTCGTGCTCATAGCCTTCGACATCGATCTTGCAGAAAGCCGGCAAGCCGTACTGCTCGATCAGCCGGTCCAGGGTGGTCACCTCGACCGTGACCGCTTGATCCCAACTGACCCCGGCAAAAGCCTCGGTATTGCCGACCTCGGCCACCCAGTCGGTGGACAGGCTGCTGACTGTCGGGTTGCGCGCGCTGACCAGCAGCGGGAGTCGCCCCGGCACGGCCCCCGCCGCACGGTCCAGCAGGATCAGCCGGGGG
>CAYMHN010000817.1:0-1727 GCA_964390235.1 uncultured Candidatus Competibacteraceae bacterium | reverse complement strand
GGACAGCGGGTCGCCGGCTTGGCGCGCGGCCTCCCAGGCCAGGCGGTCGACCGCGGGCCAAGCCTCGAACGGGAGGGACTTGCGAGCCATTACCGCGCGGCCCCGAACCGCTGTTCGGGACGACGACGCCCCAAAAGGGCGAAGCTGGCGCTGTCCTGTACGGCCGGGCCGGCCAGCTGGCCGACCAGCCGGTCGTAGGCTTCGGTCGCGGCGCTCGTCTCCAGCCCTTCATAGGTGTTGAACGTGGTGTCGCTGCTGACGTGGCCGAGCAGCCGCCGAGTGGACTCGTAGTCGCCGGGGCGCGCCTTGTGGCTGATCTTGGCTGCGAGGTGACGCATCAGGTGCGGATTGAACTCGATGCCGACGCGGTCCTTGACTAGCCGGCTGATCTGCTTGCCCAGCGTATCCGCCCGCTTGGGCTGCCCCTCGTGAGACGGAAACAGCGCGGTGATGCCGGGTCCGGCCAATCGTGCCCAGAAATGCTCATGGTACTTGTGGACCACCGCAGCGAACGGCCCGGTGATGCGGAACTGGAGGGTCTGCCGGTTCTTGACCTCGGTCGACGGGACAAAGATCTCGAGCACCCGGTCGTCGTCATCGCCCGACCAGCGCAGATGGCGCTCCAGCTCGAGGGCGGCAACGTTCTTGATCCTCATCGGGGCGGCGATCAGGATCGCGAGGGCAGCTAGGTAGGACGCCTGCGCGGCCGATCGACGAGTGACCGGCAGATGCATGAGCTTTGCCATCTCGACCAACGGCAGATTCAGGAACCGCCGCAGCACAGCGGGATCGTCGAAGGGCGCAAGGCGCCGCCGATTCTTCTCGGTCAATCCGGTCCCGGGCAGAGCCTTGCCGAGCCGACCGGCGATCGTCCGCATGGCGCCGAGGGGCGCCTCATCCACCTTGACCCAGTGGCGAGCAACGACCTTCAGAGCATAAGCCAGGTCAGCGATCATCGGCGACGAAGCGCCGTTGTTCCGATCGAGAAAAAACCTTAGCCCAAGGCGGTAATGCTCGAGGCTGACTAGGTCGTTGAGGCCGCGGATCGCATCGGCAGTGATGCCCATATGAATCAGGGCGGAGGCGAATTGCCGGATCTGATAGCTGCGGGTGCGGATGGTTCTTTCGGTGAGGGCACGAGGCGGTCCATCCTCGGCGAGGAGATCGCCGTCCTCACCGAGCCGTCGCAGGAAGTCATCGGCATCGGCTTGGAAGCTCTTTGGAAAGGCCGACCAGCCGAGCGTGTAGGTCTCGCGATAGGTCGGAACCCTGAGCGTCCGCTGCGGCCAGCCGGGGACCATCCCTGTGCACTGGTTCCAGACACGCGCCGCCGACTGTGCCTTCTCACGTGGAACCTTGATCGTACCATCAGCCATCAATGCGATGTGGAAAGCGGACAGAACCGTGTCGTCAACATCACCAGGTTCAATACCCTGGCCGCTGCAGAAGCGCATCAGGCGTCGCAACGCGGCACGCTGGTACTTGCCGAGGTGTAGATCAAGCTGGTGCCAACTCGGCGTCATGGGCGCCTGCCATTGGCGCCGCGAGCCGTGGCCAGTATGCCTGAGCACGGCGAGCAGCCGCGATCGTACGTTCTGGAAATGGCCCTTGCTCACCCCGAGCGCTGCTGCGTTCAGCCGATCGATCAAGGTGGTCACGAAACCCGGATCGGCCGGGATCGAGCTCAACGGCTTATGGGTCCAGGTCGCCAGGCTGCGAAGCGCCGA
>CAYMHN010000816.1:0-1730 GCA_964390235.1 uncultured Candidatus Competibacteraceae bacterium | reverse complement strand
GGAACGCCGCGGAGAGCGTGTCTACCTGGAGATACCCGCCGCCGTAGAACTGCACGGCCGTCGCGTTGAGATAGCCGGACGGCTGCTTCCGCATCTGGCCCTCGGGGACGACGGCACAGGCGCAGCAGAACAGTACGGCGGACGATCTGGCGTTCTGGGAGGAACTGGCATTCTGGGAAGCCATCAAGGACAGTGACAATCCGGCCGAATATCAGGCTTATCTGGATGCCTATCCGGAAGGCCGCTTCGCGCCGCTGGCCCGGGTGCGCCTGAATGCGCTAGGTCAGCCCGACACCCCCCCTGACGTGGTGCGCAGTTACCGGGCCACCGCCAACGCCAATGTGCGCCGGGAACCGTCCACCAGCGGCGATCGGGTTGGCGCCTTGCAAGCGGGCGAGCAGGTCGAGGTACTCGATACGGTGGCCGATGGCAACTGGTTCCGCATCCGCTTGCCCGATGGCGGGGAAGGTTATGTGTTCGCCGCCTTGCTGGAACCCCTGCTGGCATCCGGCACGGCACCTCCCGCCGACCCGCCACCGGTCGATACCAGGGCGAGCCCCGGCTTCCAGGATTGTGACGAATGCCCGCTGATGGTGGTCATTCCGGCGGGCAGCTTCCAGATGGGTTCCGAGCGGCATCGGCGCGATGAACAACCGGTGCGCGAGGTGACCATCGCCCGGCCCTTCGCGTTGGGGGTATACGAGGTCACGGTGGGCGAATGGCGGGCTTGCGTGGACGCGGGCGGCTGCCGGTATCGGCCCGACGCCGGCGACCCCGATCTGCCGGTCAGCGGCATCAGCTGGGATGATGCCCGGGAGTATGTCGTCTGGCTGAGCAACCGCACGGGCGCTGACTACCGCCTGCCCAGCGAGGCCGAACGGGAATACGCGGCTCGCGCCAGCGCCACGACCGAGTACTGGTGGGGCGACGAACCCGGCAACAACCGCGCCAATTGCCAGGGTTGCGGCAGCCGCTGGGATAACCAGGAACCCGCGCCGGTCGGTTCGTTCCAGCCCAATCCCTTCGGCTTGCACGATGTGCACGGCAATCTCTGGGAGTGGGTCGAGGATTGCTGGCATGGCGATTACCGCAATGCCCCCGTGGATGGCAGCGCCCGCAGCGACCGGCTGTGCATCAGCCGGGTACTAAGAGGCGGTGCCTACCGGCAGGATCCCGACTACATGCGCCTGACCCGCCGCCACCATTACGATCGTGACGTGCGCTATTTTCTGCACGGCATGAGGGTAGCCAAGACCTTGCCCTGAGCCGGATTCGCCAGGTCACGGGCACAGCCTCATTCTGCTAATATCGCTACCCTGAGCGCGCGGACCCGGGTCGCCCGGGCCGGCATCGGGCTTGATCGCATCGCAGGAGAGGGTAGCATGGCGAAGTTCGACAAACCGACCCTGGTGGCTTGGCAGCAACTGGCCAGCAAGGAATTGAAAGGGGGCGTAGCGGAGTCGCTGGACTGGACGACGCCCGAGGGCATTGTCGTCAAGCCGCTGTACACGGCGGCCGATCTGGAAGGGCTGGAACAGGTCCAAACATTGCCTGGCTTCGCGCCCTACACCCGCGGCGTGCGCGCCACCCTATACGCCGGCCGGCCCTGGACGGTGCGCCAGTACGCCGGCTTTTCCACCGCCGAAGAGTCCAACGCCTTCTACCGGCGCAATCTGGCCGCCGGCCAGACCGGGCTGTCGGTGGCCTTCGATCTGGCCACCCATCGCGGC
>CAYMHN010000815.1:0-1733 GCA_964390235.1 uncultured Candidatus Competibacteraceae bacterium | reverse complement strand
TGGGCCGTGCAGGAGTCGAACCTGCGACCAACTGATTAAAAGTCAGCTGCTCTACCAACTGAGCTAACGGCCCTGGAAGGAACCGGCATGATACCGGAATCAATGAAATCCGCAACCCTGAAAGCAGCCTTCACAGCACATCCAAGCGGCGCCAGCGGCGCGGCAGCAGATGCAGATCCACCCAGCCGCTGAGCAGCGCGTCGAGCAGACTGGCATCCTCGTACAACAGCCGATAATACTGCACCCGCAGCATGGTCGCGGCACCCAGGATGATCGAGCCCAGGGCCACCAGCGAACCCAATGCCAGGGTGGACACGCCGGTGATACCCTGCCCCACGGTGCAGCCCAGGGCCAACACCCCACCGATGCCCATCAGCGCGCCACCGCCGAGGTGGCGCAGCGTATCCCCGATGGAGTTGAACCATTCCAGCCGGAAACGGCGCACGATCAGGGCATGCAGCAGCGCCCCCAGAGCAACCCCGATGACCGCCACCACTCCGAAACTCAGCAGTCGCAACTCGCCGCCGGCACCGATCCAGGACAGCATCTCGGCGGTTGGCGCGACAAAGGTGAACGACTGCATGCCGACACCAACCGGCGGCTGGGCAAGCCACAGGGCTTCATCCTGCCAGGCCCGGCCCCAGGGGCCACCGGTCAGCACCCATCCACCCACCACGCACAAGCCGACCACCACACCACCCGCCCAGTTGGCCGGCAGGCGGCGGAAATCGGCCGAGCGCAGCAACATGAGCAGCAGCAGGCTGACCAGCGTCAGCCCCACCAGCAGCCGTACTCGACCGGGTTCGGCATTGAACGGCATCGCCACCAGATTGCCCAGATCCTGCCCACCCTCGATGGTCAGGGTCAGATGCTGCAACCAGCTGTGGAACACCAGTGCGTAGAAATCGGTCCGGGTCATCAGGTAAGCACCGACACCGACCGTCAGCAGGGTCAGCAAGGCCTTGAGGCTGCCGTTGCCCAGCCGGATCAGATTGCGGGTCGGGCAGCCACTGGCCAGAACCATGCCGATACCGAACAGAAAGCCGCCCAACAGATAGCGCAGCGGCGAGAAGCCGGCCGCGCGATACGGTGGCCGAGTATCGCCCAGACCGAACACGCCCGCCGCCTCCAGTAGCAGGGCGCCGACCAGGGCGACGGCGATGGCCATGAACCAGGCCCCCAGGCGGCCGGTATCGTTCATGTTCAGCCAGTCCGACACCCCGCCCATGGTGCAGAACCGGGTCTTGCTGGCCACGGCGCCCAGCACCAGGGCCAGGGCGAACCCCCCACCCAGTACCGGCAGCCCGATCAGCTCGCTCATGGCCGCTAGCGCAGTTGGCGCAGCTGCATCTCGCCCAGACTGGCCGCCACGCTATTGGGATAGCTCTCCAGCAACTGCTCCAACACCTGGCGGGCACGGGCCGTGTCGCCCCGTTCGCCGTAGATGTAACCCAGCTTGAGCAGCGCATCGGGGATCCGTTCGTGGCCGGGGTAATTGGCGCCCAGCGTGATCAGGGCTTGCTCGGCCTGATCGAATTCGCGCTGGGCATAATGCGCCTCACCCAGCCAGAAGTAGACATCCGGGGTCAGCGTGTTGGTCGGATAGATGTTGATGAACCGACGCAGCTCGGCGATCCCCTCGGCATAACGGCCATCGCGCACCATGCCGGCGCCCTGTTCGTAAACCTCGCGCGCGCCGGGCGGCGGCGGCGGCAAGGCGCGGGGTGCGACGG
>CAYMHN010000814.1:0-1734 GCA_964390235.1 uncultured Candidatus Competibacteraceae bacterium | reverse complement strand
TGATCGCGCTGATCATCGTCGCGATCGCCGAGAACGCCCGCATTCCGGTCGACAATCCGGCGACCCACCTCGAGCTCACCATGGTCCACGAGGCCATGGTGCTCGAATATTCCGGACGCCACCTGGCGATGATCGAATTAGCGGCCTCGCTCAAGCTGCTGCTTTACCTCTCGCTGATCGCCTGTGTGTTCATGCCCTGGGGCCTGGCCATGCCGGGCGCCGGGCCGCTGGTTCATGCCATCGGCATCGCGACCTATGTCGCCAAGCTGGCCTTTGGTGGCTTGCTGCTGGCCGTGTTCGAGACCGCCATCGCCAAGATGCGAGTGTTTCGGGTGCCCGATTTCCTCGGCGCGGCGCTGATGCTGGGTCTGCTCGCCACGCTACTCCTGTTTGTCTCGCAGAGTCTCTGATGAACGGTCTGAGCTTCGACATCGCCCACCTGCTGGCCGGAAGCCTGGTACTGGTGAGCCTGATGATGCTGTACCAGAATCGCCTGTACGCCCTGCTGAATGTGTTTGCATTGCATGCCCTGGTGCTGGCGCTGTCGGTCGCCTGGCAGGCCTATATCCAGGAGGCCCCGCACCTCTATGTCACCGCCGCCATCGCGCTGCTGTTCAAGGCCATCATCATCCCGGTCGCGCTGCACCGAATGATCGTGCGTCTCGGCATCCATCGCGAGATCGAGACCGTGGTCAGCGTGGGTCCTACCATGCTCGCCGGCATCGGCCTGGTCGCGCTGTCCTTGGTACTGATGCTGGAAGTGACGCCGGAGGCCGATCCGTTGGCGCGCGAGGATCTCGCCCTGGCGCTCTCCGTGCTGCTGCTGGGTATGCTGCTGATGGTAACGCGGCGCAACGCGGTGAGTCTGGTGGTCGGCTTCATGTCGCTGGAGAACGGACTGATCCTGGCGGCAACCGGCGCCAAGGGCATGCCGCTGGTGGTCGAGATCAGCGTTGCGTTTTCGGTTCTAATCGCGTTCATCGTGATCGGCGTCTTCCTGTTCCGCATCCGTGAGCGCTTCGACACGGTCGATGTGACGGCGCTCGACGAGTTCCGCGGGGATCGGCGGTGAGCATGCCCGTGTTCGATGCGCTGACGGCCGTTCTGCTGATACCCCTCACGGCCGCCGCGCTGCTGGCGGCGCTACCCGCGTATCGTCTCGGCGCCCGTCTCAATATGCTGGCCAGCCTGCTCACCCTGCTCGCCGCCCTGTTGCTGTTCGGTGATCGGCCGCCACCCGGTCGTTACCTGCTGGTGGACGATCTCAACATCGTCTTCATCGTGCTCAACACCTTCGTGGGTTTCACCACCAGCGTGTTCAGCGCCAGCTACATCGCCCATGAACTGGATACCGGCCGCCTGACGGTCAAGCACCTGCGGTTCTATCATGCGATGTACCAGATCATGATGTTCGGCATGAACCTGGCGTTATTGTCGAACAATATCGGCCTGCTGTGGGTCGCGATCGAACTCGCCACCCTCACCACCGTGGTCATGGTCGGCATGTACCGCACCCACGAGGCGCTGGAAGCCGCCTGGAAATACTTCATCCTCGGCAGCGTCGGCATCGCGCTGGCGCTGTTCGGCACCATCCTCGTCTATATGGCCGCGCACCCCGTGGTCGGCGAAGGGCTCGACGCCATGACCTGGACGGTGCTGCTCGAACGCGTCGCGGCGTTCGACCCGGCGCTGCTCAATCTCGCCTTCATCTTCCTGCTGCTCGGCTACGGCACC
>CAYMHN010000813.1:0-1734 GCA_964390235.1 uncultured Candidatus Competibacteraceae bacterium | reverse complement strand
ACTCAGGGTATCGGTGGTCAGGGCCAGCGCCGGACCGGCCGCCAGCAGCGACACCGACCCGCCGGTCAAGGCGGCGCCGGCCGCCGCTCCGCCGCCAGTCTTGAGAAACTGGCGGCGCTTGAAGCCTCGGGTACTCATTGTGATTTCCTCCAGTGGCTGGCGACGGCGGGAACCGGCGCCCGGTTATGAATTCGGACAGGGTCCGAATTGATTTCACACTATAAAGTCTGTTTCACGTTACGGGTAGTAGTCTGCTACGGCTAGCTCGCGCCCTGGACCATACGTCCACCACTCGATTATTGTTTCGCCACTGGCCCGCTGCCCTAGTCCTGGCCGTAATGACACTGCCGGCGCTGGCCGGACCCCAGTTCGTGGTCGCCTTGCACGGCTACGACCCCGTGGCCTATTTCACCGACGGCCGCCCGGTACCGGGCGATCTGCGCTACACTCACTTCTGGAACGGAGCCAACTGGGTATTCAGCAGCGAGGCGAACCGGGTCCGGTTCGCCGCCGACCCCGGTGCCTTCGCCCCGAGGTATGACGGTTACTGCGCCTACGCCGCCTCGCTGGGTTACATCGCGCCAGGTGACCCGCAAGCCTGGCGCATCGTGGACGGCGGGCTGTATCTGAACTTCAGCGCCCGCGCCCGGGAACTGTGGGAATTGGACATCCCCGGCAACATCGCCAAGGCCGAGCAGAACTGGCCACGGCTGAACGCGCATTGAGGCGATTGCCTGATGAATCCATACCCCTCTTTGATGATACTGCTGGCGAATTCGAGAACATCGGTCCTCCCCTTTGCGAAAGGGGGGATAGGGGGGATTTTAAGGTCCGAGGAGACTATTCAACATGAAACTGAAGCTAGTGGTGTTCTACGGGTCCGTGCGCACTGATCGGCAGGGCATCCGTGCAGCCCGATTCATCGAAACCACCTGCAGAACCCGCGGTCACGATGTCGATCTGATCGACCCGCTCGACTTTAAGTTGCCCTTGCTCGACAAGATGTACAAAGAGTACACGCCGGAGAATGCACCGGAAGTTCTGCAGCGCATGGCACGACTCATCGTTCCTGCAGATGCGTACATCGTCGTCTCCGGTGAGTACAACCACACGGTCCCGCCGGCACTCAGCAACCTGCTTGATCACTTCCTGGAGGAATACTTCTGGAAGCCATCCGCGATCGTCTGTTATTCGGCGGGCTCCTTCGGGGGAGTACGTGCCGCCATGACGCTGCGCTGCATGCTGGCGGAAATGGGAATGAGCAGCATCCCGTCGATCTTTCCCGTGCCGAAAATACAGGCCGCGTTCGGTGAAGACGGCACGCCGTATAGCCCTGACTGGCACGAACGTGCCGACAAGTTCATGACTGAACTGGAGTGGTATGCGCGAGCGATGAAGCGGGAACGCGAGAAGCCGGCAGAGAGGAGCGAGTGCGAGGCGCAGGCGGCGATTGCCGGTGCGCAGTAGCGATGATACCGGGATAGGGATTCCAAACGCGCCATCGCCAGAGCGATTCGGTCGCACATACCGCACCGGTTGTCGACCGCGCTCAGTGAAGTGCAGGAAGCGATCGTGGTGAAACTGCGCCGCACATTGCTGCTGTCGCTGGACGATCTGCTGGTGGTGGTTATGATTACAAGATGTGGAGGCGCATCCTGCACCCCCGCATCTAAAGATTATCTACGGACCAGAAAACTGCGAGCAATCGCGGGAAAAGATTCTGGCAAGTATGAT
>CAYMHN010000812.1:0-1735 GCA_964390235.1 uncultured Candidatus Competibacteraceae bacterium | reverse complement strand
CGTTGCGGGTGCGCAGCCGGCCGATGTCCTCGACCTCGGTGCGGAACCGGGCGTCGGCCTGGGCGATCACCTGGTAAGTCCGCCCGAAGCGGTTGAAATCGTTGACATAGGCCGAGCCCAAGTACACTTGCAGGGTCTCGAACAGATCGGTCAGCGCCACGCCCTGTGCCTTGGCCTTGGCCCGGTCCACCTCGGCGTCGAGTTGCGGCACATTGGACTGGTAGGAGCTGAACGGGTAGCCCATGCCCGGCACCTGGCTGAGCGCCCCGGACAAGGCCATCACCGCGTTCTGCAGCTCCCCATAACCCAGCCCGGCGCGATCCTGCACGTACAGCGAATAACCCGAGCCGGTGCCGATGCCGAGGATGGCCGGCGGCATGAAAGCGAAGCCGAAGGCCTCCTGGATGCCGGTGAATTTCCCGTTCAGCTCGGCGGTGATCTCGGCCGCGCCGCGGCGGCGGTCGGCGAAATCGTCCAGGGTCAGGAACACCGTGCCGGTATTCGGCGTATTGTTGAACTGCATGGCGTTGAGGCCGGGAAACGCCACCGCGCTCTTGACCCCCTCGGTGGACAAGGCCAGTTCGCCGAGCTTGCGCACCACCGCTTCGGTGCGATCCAGCGACGCGCCCTCGGGCAGCTTGACGCCGCCGATCAGGTACAGCTTGTCCTGGGTGGGGATGAAACCGCCCGGCACGACCTGGAACATCAAACCGGTGGCGACCAGCAGCGCGGCATAGATGGCGAATACCGCGCCGCGCCGCCGCAGCGACCGCGAGACCGCGCCCTGGTAGCGCTCCGAACTGTAGCGGAAGAACCGATTGAACGGCCGGAACAGCCAGCCGAACAGAAAGTCGATCAGCCGGGTCGGTGCATCCTTGGGCGCGCCGTGCGGCTTGAGCAGCACCGCCGCCAGCGCGGGCGACAGGGTCAGCGAGTTGATGCCGGAGATCACCGTGGCGACCGCGATGGTCACCGCGAACTGGCGGTAAAACTGACCGGTGACTCCCTCGAGAAAGGCCATGGGAATGAATACCGCGCACAGCACCAGGGAGATCGCGATGATCGGTCCGCTGACCTCGCGCATCGCCTGGTGGGCCGCGGCCAGCGGCTGCAAGCCCTCGGCGATGTTGCGCTCGACGTTCTCGACCACGACGATGGCGTCGTCGACCACGATGCCGATGGCCAGCACCAGGCCGAACAAGGTCAGGGTGTTGATCGAGAAGCCGAGCAGATAGAGCACCGCGAAGCTGCCGACAATGGATACCGGCACGGCCAGCAGCGGGATGATGGAGGCGCGCCAGGTCTGCAGGAACAGCACCACCACCAGCACCACCAGCACCACCGCCTCGAACAGGGTCTTGACCACCGCGCGGATCGAGTCGCGCACGAACACGGTGGGGTCGTAGACCACCTCGTAGGTCACGCCCTCGGGGAAGTACCGGGCCAGCTCGGCGGTCTTGGCGCGCACGGTGTCGGACAGCGCGATCGCGTTCGAACCCGGCGCCTGGAAGATGGCGATCGCCACGGCCTGCTGATTGTCCAGCAAGGAGCGCAGCGAATATTCGGCGGCCCCCAGTTCCAGCCGGGCCACGTCGGCCAGGCGCGTCAGCTGGCCGTCGGCGCCGGTCTTGAGCACGATGTCGCCGAACTCCTGCTCGGTGACCAGCCGGCCGCGGGCGTTGATCGAGACCAGAAAGTCGGCAGCCTCCGAGGTGGGCGGGGCTGCGCGCCGGCC
>CAYMHN010000811.1:0-1738 GCA_964390235.1 uncultured Candidatus Competibacteraceae bacterium | reverse complement strand
CAGCAGCTCACACTGGCGCTCGCGCTGCTGCGCGAGCTGCACGGCGAGGTGCACGCGGACGTGGGGCGTGCGCTGCAGGGGCTGGCGCACGTGCGGCGCGACCGCGGACGGATGGACGAGGCGGTTGCGCTGTACTACCACTCGCTGGGCATCTATCGCCAATTGCCGGAGGAGGCCCAGCTCGCCGGGGTGCTCAGCAGTCTGGCGAGCGCCCACATGGAGCGGAACGAACCGGAGATCGCCGAGCCGCTGGTACGCGAGGCCCGGGAAATCCGGATGATGAATCCCGAGGCGGCCGCAACCGACCTGATCGATGACACGCTGCTGCTGTCGTCGCTGTACTTTACGCGTGGTGAATGGGAGGCGGCCGAGCCGCTGATGCGCTATCTGCGAGTGGTGCGCGCCGAGGCTGGCGAGTGGCTGGAGGGGGGCGGCGATCTGGATGACGCTTCGCGGGTCGTGGGGCAGGGCGAGCGCGAGCACTGGCTGCTGTTCGATGATTTTCACGCACGCAATGTGCTGAAGATTTATACTGAATTGGAGTGGGAATGATCCCGGCTCCGAAGCGAGGAAACCATCATGCGTAATCTGCTGCTGATACTGGCGCTGAGCTGCGGGCTGGGTGCCAATCCGGTTTTGGCCCAGGACAATGAGTTCATCTGGAACAACGGTCTGCGGCACAGTCATTTCGGTGAACGGACCATCCATGACGGTGCCGGGGTGATCAGCCTGCAGGCACCCGATAGAGCCGCGAATGCCGCCATCGTACCGATTCAGTTCGAGGCCGGGTTCCCGCAGACCCCGGAGCGCTATATCCGGACCATTACCGTACTGATCGACAACAACCCGGAGCCCCTGGTCGGTCGGTTCCACTTCTATCCGCAGAGCGGTAAGGCCGATATGGCGATGCGGGTGCGCGTCAATGCCTATACCCGGCTACGGGCCATCGCCGAGACCAATGATGGTCGGCTGTACATGGCCCAGCACTACGTCAAGGCCAGCGGGGGTTGTTCGGCACCGGTAGGGACCAATATCGAAGCGGCCCTGGCCCGCATCGGCCAGATGCGCCTGCGCCTGCCGGAGGTGATCCCGGGACAGCCGGTCGAGGCCCAGCTCAACATCAGCCATCCGAATATCACCGGCTTGCAGATGGATCAGCTGACCCGGCTCTATCCCTTGGCGCATTTCGTCAACCGGGTCGAGATCAGCTATGCCGGCCAACCCGTGATGACCGCCGAGACCGACATCGCGATCAGCGAGGACCCCAGTTTCCGGTTCTATTTCGTGCCGCAAGGCGAGGGTGAGCTGCGCGCCGAGGTGTTCGACAACAAGAACATGCACTTCACCCTGGCCGAACCCATCGAGCCCGGCGCGAACTGACCGCTTGCCGGGAACCGGTCGCGGTTACAGAGCGGCGTAATCGACGATATCACGCAGGATCGCGTTGATTTCCTCGACGATGGAATCCGCGGGAGGTGGCTGCGGTGGCAACAGCCAGGTGCTCACCACGACCTGTTCGTCCGTCTGGTAAACGGCGACCTGACAGGGCATGTAGGCGATGAAACCGGAATCGACCTCCAGCAGCCGACGGGCTTGTTCCAGGTTGCAGAACTGGATCACCTCGGCGTGCGGGAAAGGCTCATCCAGGCGTTCGGCGATGGCGGACCCGATTCGATTGCGGCCCGTGATGCGGTAGTTGTGGTTGGTGATGGCGAATTCGAGATCCAGCAGCACGTCG
>CAYMHN010000810.1:0-1743 GCA_964390235.1 uncultured Candidatus Competibacteraceae bacterium | reverse complement strand
GATATAGACCCCGGCGCCGCGATTGACAATAGACTGGCGCGCCCGGACGCATTTTGGTGTCGACGTCAGACTTGCTCGGCCGGGGCGGCTGATTTTCCAGCCTTTCGCAGCACGATCTTGGCCGTGGCCGGGTCCCAGGGAAGCCGGATTTCAGCGCTGAACCCGCCCGGGGCATACTCCCGGTGGACGCTACCGCCGATCTCGCGGGACACGTTGAGGCCGACGAGCCGGCTTCCGAAGCCTTCGTGTTGCGGCTTCTGGATCTCGCCCGCGACCCGCTCGCGCCACCGCAAGATCAACATGTCATCCTCGCCAGGCGACCACTCGACATCGAGATTTCCCCCCAACGGCGAGAGCGCGCCATACTTGGAGGCATTGGTGGCCAGTTCGTGAAACACCAGGCTGAGGGCAAGCGCCTGCTTGGGCGGCACGATCACCTCAGGCCCTGAGATGGATACGCGATGGCTTTCCGCCTCGGCATAAGGTTCCAGCGCCGTCGCCACCAGGCACCGAAGAGGCGTCGATTGCCAGTTTCCCGCGGTGAGCAGGGTGTGGGCGTTGGCCAGCGCCATGATGCGTCCGCTGTACACCTCGCTGAACCGCTCGATATTGCCGCTGGTCCGCGCCGTCTGCTGGGCGATCGCCAGAACCACCGCAAGGGTGTTCTTCACCCGATGATTGAGTTCGGCAAGCAGCATCTTCTGCTGCACCTCGATCTGTCGGCGCTGGGCGAGTTCGTCCTCGGCCGCCTTGAACAGGTGCGCGTTCTCAAGAGCCACCGCGGCCTGGGCGGCGATGCCCGAAATGGCCTGCTCGGCGGCCTCGTCGAACATGCCCGGGTCCGGATGGCCGAAAAACAGCCCGCCCATCACCTCTCCAGTGCGCGACACCACGGGCACGGCCAGATAAGAGCGAACCGGCAGATGACCCTCGGGCATGCCGTTGAACGGCTTGTTCTTGCCGTAGCGCGGATCCTGGGTCACGTCATGGAGTCGGATGGTGCCCTCGCCCCGGAAGGTCGGCCCGAAGATCTCGGTGTTGCGCGGCATGGCAAAACTGGAAAAGTCCGACAGCTTGGCGCCGGACAGGGCATAGAGCATGTATGATTCGCCGGCTTCATTGGTCACATTGTAGAAGAACGCCCCGAAGGCGGCCTCGACAACGTCGCGGCCGGCGTCCAGCACCGATTGCACCAGCTTGTCGCGGTCAAGCTCGCTGGCAATCTGCATGCTGACCCGGTTGACGGTCTGCAAGACCCTGGTTTGTGTCCGCAGAGCGCTTTCGGCTCCCTTCAGCGGGGTCACGTCCATCAGAATGCCGTCCCATACCACCGAACCATCCTCGGTGCGGCGCGTGCTGGCCATGCTGCGCACCCAGGCCGCGTTTCCATCGGCTCGCCTGATGCGTGTTTCCACGTCGTAAGGGGTGACCGCTTCAGCCGAAATCTTGAGTGCATCGCGCACTGTCGCCTGGTCTTCGGGTGCGAGGTAGTCCCATGCCAGGTCATCGAGAGGGGTCGGCTGGGTCAAGCGATCGGCGGTCGACTGGCCGATAAGCTCGGAAATTCCGTTGCTCATGTATGGATAGCTGAGCCGACCGTCAGGATGCAGGACACGGCGATACACCACGCCTGGAAAGTGGGTCGCGATGTCGCTCAGGCGGGCCTCGGACTGGCGCTCCGATTCCAGTTGCAAAGCCCGCCGTTCGGCGGCCTGGCGCTCCACGATGCTTCGTGCCAAGAGC
>CAYMHN010000809.1:0-1755 GCA_964390235.1 uncultured Candidatus Competibacteraceae bacterium | reverse complement strand
GCCGGCCACAGCTTCGGCGTGGTGCCTGATATGATGACCATGGCCAAGGCGCTGACCAACGGTGCCCAGCCCATGGGCGCGGTGGCGGTACAGGAGTCGATCTACAACACCATCGTCGATGCCGCCCCGGAAGCGGCCATCGAGCTGTTCCACGGCTATACCTATTCCGGGCACCCGGCCGCCTGCGCCGCCGGGCTGGCGACCATGGACATCTACGACAAGGAAAACCTGTTCGAGCGCGCCGCCGCCATGTCGGAGTATTTTCTGGAGGCCGTGTTCGCGCTCCAGGACCTGCCGGCGGTCACCGATGTCCGCGGTTACGGCATGATGGCCGGAGTCGATGTGGCGCCGGACAGCGCCGGTCCCGGCAAGCGCGGCTACGAGATCCAGAAGCGGCTGTATCACGCCGGATTGCACATCAAGTTCACCGGCGATGTCGGCATCATCGCTCCGCCCTTCGTCGCCGAGCGCGAACATATCGACGAGATGATCGGCATTCTGCGCGAGGTCATCGGCAAGTACTGAAGCATGCAACGCGCAGCGGTCGCGGTGTTGCTACTGGGTCTGTGTGGCCCGGCCGGCGCCGCCGCGCCGTTCGTCGCCTATACCTGGGACTATTCCGGCGAAGAGACACCGCTGTGCGTGTACAGCGGCCAGCTGGCCCTGGAACAGCTGGGCTTCGAGGTCACCGCCACCGGCGGTACCGAAGTGGTCGGTCGTCTGGGCGACTTCAAGGCCGTGATCGCCTGCCTGCCGGGCCGCCGCCTGGTGATCGTCGCTGGCCCCAATTATCGTCAAGCCAGCACCTACAGCGCCGACTTGCAACAGCTGTTCAATCCGTGATGCGTGCCGCGCACCGAAGGCCTACGCCTTGAGATTCGCCACCCGACCGGCCGTCAGGGTTTGCAACTCGGTCGGGGTGAGCTGGAACACGGCGCGCGGGGTGCCAGCGGCGGCCCAGATTTCGGGGTACTGGAGCAGATCCTGGTCGATCCAGGTGAGTAGGGGTTCGCTGTGGCCGACCGGGGCCACGCCGCCGATGGCGAAGCCGGTGACCCGGCGCACGTAGTCGGCGTCGGGCCGTTCCACCGGTTCACCCAGCAGTTCCGCCAGCTTCGCCTCGCTGACCCGGTTGGCGCCGCTGGTCACCACCAGCAGCGGTTGGCCACTTGCGGCGCCGCGAAACACCAGCGACTTGACGATCTGGCCGACCGCGCAGCCGACCGCCGCGGCGGCTTCGACGGCGGTGCGGGGGCTGGCGTCCAGTTCCACCACCCGCAGCGGCAGGCCCCGGGCGGCCAGAGCATTCTGCACCCGTTGCGCGCTGGGCGACATGGCCATCAGAACAGCAGACTGGCCATGCGCTGGCGGTAGCGGGCCACCAGGGTCGGGTCCTCGATGACGCTGAAGGCGTCAACCAGGGTGCGGCGTCCGAGGTCTTCCTGAAAGCCACGATCGCGGCGCATGATCTCCAGAAACTGCTCCAGCGCGGTTTCGTGGTCACCGGCGATCAGCAAGCGGGCGCCCAGCAGGTGGCGCGCGTGCAGATCGGCCGGGTCGGTCTCGATCCGTCGGCGCAGGGTGGCCGGATCGGGAGCATCGGCGATCAGGTCGGCGAAGGACAAGCGCGCCAGGATGGCCTTGGCCGCGTCGGACTTGCGCGCCTCGTCCGGCAGACCGTCGATCAGCTTTCGTACCTCGTCGCTGGCGCCGGTTTGCAACAGGGCGCGGGCCAGATCGAGTTGCAGTTCGTGA
>CAYMHN010000808.1:0-1755 GCA_964390235.1 uncultured Candidatus Competibacteraceae bacterium | reverse complement strand
TGGGCCTGGTAAATGGCCGTGATCGGTCCCAACCCCATGGACACGGTGGGGAACTGCCAGAACTCAGGCATCAGCCAAGGGTGTGGGTAGGAGGACAGACCCTTGCCCTCGGTTTCCTGACGGAAGTTGCGCAGCTGATCCTCGCTGATCCGGCCTTCCAGAAAGGCGCGCGCATAGATGCCGGGCGCCGAGTGGCCCTGGATGTACACCAGATCGCCGCCATGCTTGTCGGACGGGGCATGCCAGAAGTGGTTGAACCCGACCTCGTACAGCGTGGCGCTGGAAGCGAAGCTGGCGATATGGCCGCCCAGTTCGGAGGTGAGCTTGTTGGCCCGCAGCACGATGGCCATGGCGTTCCAGCGGATGAAGGAGCGCAGCCGCCATTCCAGGGCCGGATCGCCGGGGGTGTATTCCTCCAGCTCGGTGGGAATGGTGTTCAGGTAGGGCGTGGTGACGCTGTAGGGGATAGTGGCGCCGTAGTCATGCGCCTTGTCCAGTAGTCGCGCCAGCAGGAAATGGGTGCGCTCGGCGCCTTCCCGTTCCAGGACGGCGTCCAGCGCCTCCAGCCACTCGCGGGTTTCCTGGGGATCGACGTCGTTGTATGCCTCGGATGCCATGTCCGACCTCCTGATGGGTTATCGATGATGGATCGGTGCGGGGGCGTCATGCTCGTTCATGGATTCTCCCGCCGCGTGTCCACGGAAAGCAGTTCGCCCGACCAGTCTACCCGGATGTCGAGCACGATGGGGTTGCAACAGACCTGGCAGTCCTCGACATATTCCTGGTCGCCGACCGAACAGTCCACCGTGGTTTCGAAGGTTTCCCCGCAGTACGGACAAGCGATCCATACCGACTCCAGCATCCGGTTACTCCTCGGGCATGAACAGCTGTAGCACATCGTTGAGAAACAGCCGACCTTTTTCGGTGGTCCTTATGCTGCCATTGCACATGATAACCAATTCGCGTTCCCGTGCCTCGTCCAGACCCGGTTGCAGCGCCGTCACCGGCAGCCCGGTCCGCTGGCTGAACCGCTCGATCGGGAACCCTTCGTGCAAGCGCAGCGCATTGAGCATGAACTCCAGCACCCGATCCCCTGCCGGCAGTTCCCGGTAACCGTCCAGGCTGCGCGCGTCTCCCGCATGGGTCATGAAAATCCGCGGATTCTTGTGCTTCCAGCGGCGCATGACCCGACCAGCCTCGGTCAGCTTGCCGTGGGCGCCGGCGCCGATCCCCAGGTAATCGCCGAAGGTCCAGTAATTGAGATTATGCGCGCAGCGCCTACCCGGTCGGGCGTAGGCCGAGATCTCGTAGTGCTGGTAGCCATGCCCGTCCAGCAGCGCCTGGCAGTCCTGCTGCATGGCCCAGGTCGCGTCGTCGTCCGGCAGCGGGGGCGGTTGCTTGTAGAACAGGGTGTCCGGTTCCAGGGTGAGCTGATAATGCGAGATATGGGTCGGCGCCAGCTCGATGGCGGTGCGCAGATCGTCCAGGGCCTGCTCCACGGACTGTTCGGGCAAGCCATACATCAGGTCCAGGTTGACGTTGTCGAAACCGGCCGCTTGGGCCGCCTCGACCGCGCGGATCGCGTCGGCGGCGTCGTGGATCCGGCCCAGCGCCCGCAGATGCGGGTCGTTGAAACTCTGGATGCCGATCGACAGCCGGTTGACGCCGGCCGCGCGAAAGCCCTGGAAGCGCTCGCGTTCCACGGTACCCGGATTGGCTTCCAGGGTGATCTCGGCCTCCGGGCTCAGGGTCAAC
>CAYMHN010000807.1:459-1758 GCA_964390235.1 uncultured Candidatus Competibacteraceae bacterium | reverse complement strand
TCGCCGCGGCCAGGGAACTGCGCGACGCGCCGGCCCAGGTCGTGGTCGTGGACCGGGTCAACCACCATCTGTTCCAGCCGCTCCTGTACCAGGTGGCCGGCTGTATGCTGGCCGACGGCGACATCGCCGCGCCGATCCGGGAACTTCTGGCCGCCCAGGCCAACACGGTGGTGGCGCTGGCGGAAGTGATCGGACTCGACCCGGTAAATCGCCGGCTCTATCTCGATCGCTATCCGGACCGCCCTTTCGACTACGACTACCTGGTGGTGGCGGCGGGGGTGGAGACGAGCTATTTCGGGCATGACGAATGGGTCCGGTTCGCTCCGGGCATGAAGACCCTCGAGGAAGGGATCGCGATTCGGTCCCGCATTCTGGAGGCATTCGAGCTGGCCGAGTTGCAGGAGGATCCCGAGGCGCAGCCGGAGTTGACCACCTTCATCATCGTCGGCGGGGGGCCGACCGGGTGCGAGCTGGCCGGCACCTTCAGCGAGATGGCCCGGGAAACCCTGGCGAGGGAGTTCCGCCGGTTCGACCCGGCCCGGGCGAGAGTGATCCTGGTGGAGGCGGGCTCCCGGCTCCTCCCGGCCTTTGCCCCCGAACTGGCGGAAAAGGCCCGTCGGGAGCTGGAGCGGATCGGGGTGGAAGTCAGGCTCAATTCGCCGGTCGAGAAGATCGACGCCGAGGGGGTGAGCATCGGCGGTCAACGGATCGCCAGCCGCAACGTCATCTGGGCCGCCGGCGTGCGGGGCGTAAGCCTGTGCGGCCTGCTGGGGACCGAGCGGGACCGGCAGGGGCGGGGGGTGGTGACGCCCGATCTGACCGTTCCCGGCCACCCCGAGATCTTCGTCGTCGGGGATGCGGCGTCCATCCGGCACGGAACGGGAACCTTGCCGGGGGTGGCGCCGGTGGCGATCCAAAGCGGCCGTTTCGCCGGTCAGGCAATCCTGCGGCGGTTGCAGGGGAGGCCGGCGCCGCCGCCATTCGTGTACCACGACAAGGGGAACATGGCGACCATCGGCCGCACATTCGCCATCATGGAGTCGGGCCGGGTGCGGCTCAGCGGCCGCCTTGCCAAACTGGCCTGGGCCTTTCTCCATATCTGGTACCTGATGCAGAACGAGGACAAGCTGATAATCTTCATGAAGTGGAGCTGGCAGTACTTCACCGGCACGCGGGGAACGCGTCTCATCGGAGGGCGGACGAAATCCCCGGTTGCCGAGACCAACCGGGCCGTTTGCGCGCATCCTGAGAGAGATTCCAGGTAAATTGGTTATATGGCTGGAGAAGTTCGACCGTGGC
>CAYMHN010000807.1:0-449 GCA_964390235.1 uncultured Candidatus Competibacteraceae bacterium | reverse complement strand
AGAAGTGGGCGAACTTCTGGCCTGAAGTCTGTGCCCTGTTCATATAAGTGACAGGTTCACAAAAATGAACGACTAAAAAACATGAAATGGATATTGAAATATGTCCGTACGGAACAATCATAAGAATTCTTCACAATCTAAGAAAGATATATCCGAACGAACATAAAACTTGACATTTCCTTCTCTGTTCAAGATAAATATCCGTACGGACATTTTTCTGGAGGGGATCATGATAAGCAATAAAAATACAGAAAACGCCCCAAATCACCCCTATGGCCAAGTAGTCACCGCAGTGGATATCGGACGAGTGATCCGACACAAACGGCGTGAAGTCGGTGCTCACCAGGAGATGGCGGCCGGGCTGGCCGGGGGAGGGACGAAGTGTCGTTCTCAGCTGGAAAACGGCAAGGAGACGGACGAGGTGGGAAAGGTGCTGCAGGTGCTCTCGG
>CAYMHN010000806.1:0-1760 GCA_964390235.1 uncultured Candidatus Competibacteraceae bacterium | reverse complement strand
AGCGCTCCAACGCCCGCTCGGGCGACAGTTCGCTCCGGGCCACCTTCAAACGCATCCGCATGATCCGGTAGACCATCAGCGCCAGAAAGCAAATCGTGGCATGCGCCCGAATTCGGTCCGGCAGGCGATGATGGATCGGGCCGATTTCGATCTCCGATTTCAACACCCGGAACCCGCGCTCGATGTCGGCCAAGGCTTTATAGCGCGCCACGATCTGCGCCGGGGCCAGATCCGGCGTATTGGTGACCAACAGCAGTTTGCCGTCCATCCACTCGGCCTGCTGGAGGGCCGTCTCGTCGAGGTGATAGCTGAACAGCTCGCCTTTGAGATCGACCCGCAGGATGCGGCTCAAGCGCGCCTCGCACACGGCATGATAGAAGCGCGCCGTGGCGCCGCTATCGGAGAGTTTGCGCCCGCGCGGTTTGGCCCCGCGGTCCTGGGCAGTGAGTTTGTCGGCCCACTGCGCGGCCCGGGTTTCCAGCTCGGCGATCCGCTCGCGACGCCGTCGGGTTTGTAGCGCCGCCTTGAGCGGATCGTGGGCGATCACCAGGCGCAGGTCGTTCCAGCTCAGCTCACCGACGATCTCCTCATCGGCACGCTGACCGTGCTGGCGGTGAAACGCCTCCAGCAACGCCACAAACTCGGGATAACGCCGCCCCGGCACCGCGATGATGAATTCCAGCGCCTCACCGCTGAAAAGGCGGATCGCTTGCAGCGCCTCCAGGTTATCCAGACTCAGCAAGCCGCGATCGGCGACCAGAATCAGCCGGCGCACCTGCGGAAACCGCTCCAACACGGTGCGCAACGTCGTCAGCAGGGTGGTCGTTTCCGCCGTATTACCGGCCAACACCTCGTGATGGATCGGTAAACCTTCGGCGGTCTGGACCACCCCCAACAGGCATTGCCGGGCGATCAACCCCTCCTTCGCCATGCCGAATTGGCGCAGGTCGTTGCTCAGCTCGACCCCGCCCTCGACCCCGATCGTGGTCAGGTCGTAGAACACCACCGACAGTTCGTGATCGATCAGCGGGCGCAGCCGCCGGGCGAGCAGTGCCTCGACCTCGCGCTGGCGATCGACCAGCGCATCCATGCTGCGCAGTAAGTGCTGGTGGGTGATCGCCGCGGTGTCGATCCCCGGCAGCGCCACCGTCTCCAGCCAGCGCACTACGCCCAGCTTCGAGTCCGGATCACACAGCCGGTTGAACACCATCACCCGGATCAAGGCTTCCACGTCGATGCGATGGCGGGTGGGACGAAAGACCTGGCGCAGTTGGTGAAAGCCCAGCTCGTGCCACAGCTCGTTCAACGCCCAGACATCGCCCAAGGCACGCGCCGAATCGAACCGGACCGCCGGGCGCAGCGGCGGACTGCTCAACGCCTCGCGACCGGTGGCCTTGAGCAGACCGTCGATCACTGCATCCAGTTCACCGCGCAGGCGCTCCAACCGCCCCAGGGTAGCGACCGTGCGCTTTTTGACCCGCCCCGTGGCATCGCGGTAGGATTCCACGAGTTGCACGTAGCGGCGGGGGCCGGAGCGGGTGATCTTCACGTACATGCCGTCACTGTAGCACCGCTTGTAAACCAGTCAATAGTAGCGTTACGCGAAAAAACGTGCCCCCACAATCGAACGCCGGCTAAACGCTCTGGAACCCTCATGGCTACTGGCTTCGCAAGGCTTTTGGCCGGCCTGAACTGTCGAACCTGGGTGAACAGGGTCTTGCGCAGGGCCATCTTGACTTCCCGTTCGCCGGCATGGGTGC
>CAYMHN010000805.1:0-1764 GCA_964390235.1 uncultured Candidatus Competibacteraceae bacterium | reverse complement strand
GGCCGAATACATGTTCGACCACAACATCTTCCAGGACAATCTGTTGATGGTCGATTTCTGCGCCAGGATGGTCCAGGAGACCAACCCCGGCGTATGGGAACAGGCCAGGCGTACCGAGGCGCCCAACGCCGACAAGCACGGCTACAAGACCATCGCCGACATCATGACCGCCCTGAACCCCTTCGAGGGCGAGTTCTACCGCGAGACGCTGGAGGTCTCCCGCTACACCCGCGAGATGATCATCCTCATGGAGGGCCGCCACGTGCATCCCTCCACCCTGTATCCGGGCGGCGTCGGCACGGTACCCACGGTGCAATTGTTCACCGACTACCTGACACGGCTCATGAGGTACTGTGAGTTCATGAAGCGTTGCCTGCCGCTGCATGACGACATCTACGACTTCTTCTACGAAGCCCTGCCGGGCTACGAGGAAGTCGGCCGGCGGCGCATTCTGCTGGGTTGCTGGGGCTCGTTCCAGGATCCGGATCACTGCGACTACGACTACAAGACCATGACCGGGTGGGGGCGCAAGATGTTCGTCACCCCCGGCGTCGTCGTCGACGGCGAGTTGGTCACCACGGATCTGGTCGACATCAACCAGCAGATCCGCATCCTGCTGGGCAGCTCCTATTACGACGGCTGGGAGAACCGCGAAAAATTCGTCACCAAGGACCCGCTCGGCAACGACGTCGACATCAACCACCCCTGGAACCAGACCACGCTCCCGCGGCCACAGAAGCGCAACTTCGACGACAAGTACTCCTGGGTGATGTCGCCGCGCTGGCTGGACAAGCGCAGCGGCGACCACCTGGCCCTGGACACCGGCGGCGGCGCGCTGGCCCGTCTCTGGGCCACCGCACTGGCCGGACTGGTGGACATCGGCTACATCAAGGCCACTGGTCACAGCGTGAAGATGTACCTGCCGCAAACCGCGCTCAAGCCGGAAGTCGAGTTCGAATGGAAGATCCCGCAGTGGAGCAACGCCATCGAGCGTGACCGCGCCCGGACCTACTTCCAGGTCTACTCGGCCTGCTGCGCCCTGCACTTCATGGAGAAGGCTCTGGCCGAGCTGCAGGCTGGCAACACCAAGACCTGGACCGAGTTCAAGGTGCCGAAGGACGGCATCGGCGTGGGCTTCCACGAAGCGGTACGCGGAGTGCTCTCGCATCACCTGGTGATCCGGGACGGCAAGATCGCCAACTACCACCCCTACCCGCCCACGCCGTGGAATGCCAACCCGCGGGATATCTACGGCACGCCGGGACCTTACGAGGACGCGGTGCAGAACACCCCGATCTTCGAGGAAAACGGCCCCGACACCTTCAAGGGCATCGACATCATGCGCGCGGTGCGCAGCTTCGATCCCTGTCTGCCCTGCGGCGTGCACATGTATCTGGGCAACGGCAAGACCATCAAGACCGTGCACGCGCCGAGCAACGGCGGTTTCGGTGCCCATGACGGGTACCCCGACCGGGGATCGGAATCATGAGCCAGAATCGCCACCAGTCCTTCGACGAGGAGTTGGCGCGCCTGCAGGGCCTGCTGACCACGCTGGAGGGCTTGATCGATCCGGTGGCGAAATCGGCCGCCCGCGAACTGGTGCGGGTGGTGATCGGCCTGCACGCCGCGGGGCTGGCGGATCTGCTCGGCATCGTCCGGGAAGCGGGCAGCCAGCCCGCCGACACTCTGCTGCCTCGCTTCGCCGCCAACCCCAAGGTGCGCGGTCTGCTGCTGCTGCACGATCTGCATCCGGAGGATCTCCCG
>CAYMHN010000804.1:0-1764 GCA_964390235.1 uncultured Candidatus Competibacteraceae bacterium | reverse complement strand
TCGGTCAAACGCTAGCATAGCCGTATAATCGCTATTTGCTGAATGCTGGAGTGACCGTGGAAACCGTCGATACCCTGCTGCATGCCCGCTGGATCGTGCCGATGGTGCCGGAAGGTCTGGTGCTGGAGCACCACAGCCTGGCGCTGCGAGCCGGGCGCATCGTGGCGCTGCTGCCCACCGATGAGGCCCGCGCGCGCTATCGGGCCAGTGAGCGGATAGCACTGCCGGAGCACGTGCTGCTGCCGGGGCTGGTCAATGCCCATACCCATGCCGCCATGACCTTGCTGCGCGGGCTGGCCGACGATCTGACGCTGATGACCTGGCTGAACGAGCATATCTGGCCGGCCGAGGGCCGCTGGGTCGGCGAGGATTTCGTCCGGGCCGGGACCGAACTGGCGCTGGTCGAGATGCTGCGTGGCGGCATCACCTGCTTCAACGATATGTACTTCTTTCCCGAGGTGGTGGCCGATTGCGCCCGGCGGGCGGGCATGCGGGCCGTGGTCGGCCTGATCGTGATCGACTTTCCCAGCGCCTGGGCCAGCGATGCCGACGACTATCTGGCCAAGGGCCTGGCCCTGCACGAGCAGCTGCGCGAGCAGCCGCTGCTGAGCACCGTGCTGGCCCCGCATGCGCCCTATACGGTGAGCGAACCGGCCTTGATCCGCATCCGCGAGCTGGCCGAACGGCACGATCTGCGCATCCACATGCATGTGCACGAGACCGCCGATGAAGTCGCGCAGTGGCAACGGCAGCACGGCGAGCGTCCCTTGGCGACGCTGGACCAGCTCGGCCTGGTCGGGCCGCGCTTGCTGGCGGTGCACATGACCCAGCTGAACGACGCGGAGATCGAACGCATCGCCGCCGCCGGCGTCCAGGTGCTGCACTGCCCGGAATCCAATCTCAAGCTGGCCAGCGGTTTCTGCCCGGTGGCCCGGCTGGATGCGATGGGGGTGAATCTCGCCCTGGGTACCGATGGCGCGGCCAGCAACAACGATCTGGACTTGTTCGGCGAACTGCGCACGGCCGCCCTGCTGGCCAAGGCGGTGGCCAACGACGCCTCCGCGCTGCCGGCGGCTCGGGTGCTGACCATGGCCACTCTGGGTGGCGCCCGGGCGCTGGGTCTGGACCGGGAAATCGGCTCGCTGGAACCGGGCAAGGCGGCCGATGTGATCGCGGTCGATCTGAGCGCGCCGGAGACCCAGCCGGTCTATCAACCGATCTCGCAGCTGGTCTATGCCACCGGCCGCCAGCAGGTCAGCGATGTCTGGGTGGCCGGCCGGCGCCTGCTGGCCGCGCGCGAACTCACCACCCTGGATGGTCCGGCCATCCTGAGCGGCGCCCGCGCCTGGCGCGAGCGGATAGGGAATCATGCCGGCTGAGACCGGTCGAAGCGCACATCCCGACCACAACGGAATACCGATGACCGCAAAACCCAATGTCGATCCCGGCGAGATCGCCAAATTCGAACGGCTGGCCAGCCGCTGGTGGGATCCGGACAGCGAGTTCAAGCCCCTGCACGATATCAACCCGCTGCGGCTGGGGTATATCGACCAGCGTGCCGGGCTGGCCGGCAAACGGGTGCTGGATGTCGGCTGCGGCGGCGGCATCCTGGCCGAGGCCATGACCCGGCAGGGGGCACGGGTGGTGGGCATAGACATGGCCACGGCGCCACTGGCGGTGGCCCGATTGCACCAGCTGGAATCCGGCGTCGAAGGGGTCGATTACCGACAGACCACGGCCGAGGCGCTGGCCGAACAGGAATCC
>CAYMHN010000803.1:0-1765 GCA_964390235.1 uncultured Candidatus Competibacteraceae bacterium | reverse complement strand
AACGCTGACCGAAACCGCATTGCTGCGGCACACACAACTATCCTGACAGAGGGGGATCTCCTGCTGCTGGCGCTGCAGTTCGGCCAACCGACTGTCAATCTGAAGCACATCCCCACGCAGGCCGGCCTGTTGCAGGGCGTTGAAGGTGGTCTCCACCCGCGAATCGCGGCGCAGCCGTTCGCGGAAGAAGAACAGCACGGCATCGCCGAGCAGGTCGCGGTAGACGAGGAAGGCGCATAAATCCTCGGGCAGCGGTTCAACCACCTGTTCGATGCGTGCCAGCAGCAGTTCGCCGACCCCGCTGCCGTCGCCGGCGAGCAGTTCGGCTACATCCGGTTCGGGCAACTCGGCGGGGGGAACAGGCGTTCACGATCCCGGATCAACCGGGCGCTGCATTGCTTGAGGTCGGTGCAGAGACGCTGGCGGGCGACCTCATCGAGCGGTCGTTCGGTGGCGTAGGGGTCGAAGAAGTCACGCCGGATGCGCTGCTGGTAATCGCGGCGCAGCCGGGAACCGAGCGCATTGCTGATGCGCCAGCCGTTGAGTTCGTCATCGATGGCGGTGAGCGCGCGGCCGAGGCTGTCGCCCAGGGCCTCGGCCAGGTCCCGCCCGCTCAGGGTGAAATGGTCATGGATCGCCTGATACGCCGGCCCGGCGGTACTGGCGATCAAGTGGCCGGCGACGTCGCCGGTCAGGGTGCGCAGCAGCGGGGCATCCAGCGCTACCCCGAGGCCCTTGTGCAGAAGTTTGCCAAGGCTCATGAATCCTCTCCGTCAGTTCCGACCGGGAGTGTAATTTGCTGCGGCTTGCAAAAGCCAGCGCGGAGCGGTGCGATTCACGCGACCCTTGCGCGGTGACCGCATCGTGCATGCCGGCGCGCCGCAGCCGTCCGGGCACTGGCAGGGGTCGATCCTGATGGACCGGGTCCTGCGTCGCTCCCCTGCCCAAGGTGTGGCCGAATGGCCGTGGAATCAGTGGCCGGATACCCGTGGAACGGGTGGCCGGATCAGCGTGGAATCAGTGGCCGAAGAAGCCACGGGTACCTTGATTCAGGTTCAAACGCTCATTTGCGTTCTGCAACCCTCTCCATCAACTCAGTCAGACTGACAACCTGAATACCCCCACTGATGGGAAAACTCTCATCGCCGCCGTAAACGGCGTATTTCCTGTCAGGTTTCAAGTCTTCGCAGGCGATATGAAAGCCTTTTGCAATCGTAGGTGCAGTACTGCGCTTGATTTCGATGGCCCAGAGTTCGCCACCGCCCAGGTCAATCACCAGATCAACCTCCGCCCCACCCTTGGTGCGATAAAATCCCATACTCGCGCGTTCGGGCAGCACGCCGGCAATGTTTTCGATGACATATCCCTCCCAGCTACCACCCACCACAGGGTGACCCATGAGTTCGTTCAACGTGTCTATGCCCAGCAGGGCATGAGTAATGCCGCTGTCACGGACGTATATCTTGGGTGATTTCACCAGCCGTTTGCCCTGATGGACAAGCCATGGTTGCAACCGACGCACCAGCAACAGATCAACCAGCAGATCAAGATAACGACCGACCGTAACGCCGGTCACATCAAGCCCTCTGGCCAGCGCGGATGCGTTGAGGAGTGCCCCCTGATTGTGGGCCAACATGGTCCAGAACCGACGCAGCGTTTCAGCAGGGACGCGCGGGCCAAGCTGAGGAATATCGCGCTCCAGGTAAGTGCGGATAAAATTCAGCCGCCAATTCAGGCTGTCGGCGTCGCTTTCGGCCAGAAAGCT
>CAYMHN010000802.1:0-1769 GCA_964390235.1 uncultured Candidatus Competibacteraceae bacterium | reverse complement strand
GGCGGCCAGGGCCATCACGGCGGCCGCGATGGCGCCGGCGCCCTGCAGGGCGCGACCGATGATGATCCAGACGATGTGATCGCTCAGCGCCGCCACCACGCTGCCCAGGGCGAAGATCAGCAGGCCGGCGACGATCACCGGTTTGCGCCCCAGGCGGTCCGACAGCAGACCGAACGGGATCTGCAGGCAGGCCTGAGTCAGGCCGAAGGCGCCGATGGCCAGACCCACCAGCAACGGGGTGGCGCCGCGCAGATCATCCGCGTACAGCACGAACACCGGCAGAATCATGAACAGACCCAGCATCCGCAGCACGTACAGCAGCGCCAGACCCAGCGCCGCCCGGCGCTCGCCCGGCAACAGTGGACCGACTACGGAGTCTGCTGATGCTATCGACACGGAAATTGCCCCACGGAATCCTGACCGCTTATAGTAGCAGTTTGCCCGAAATCCGGAAAAACCGATGGCGTTCATCCGTGTCCGCGGTGCCCGGACGCACAATCTGCGCAATATCGACCTGGATCTGCCCCGCGACCGACTGATCGTGTTCACCGGGCTGTCCGGTTCCGGCAAGTCCTCGCTGGCCTTCGACACGCTGTACGCTGAAGGCCAGCGACGCTACGTCGAATCGCTGTCGGTCTACGCCCGCCAGTTCCTGGCACTGATGGAAAAGCCGGATGTCGATCATATCGAGGGCCTGAGTCCGGCCATCGCCATCGAGCAGCGGGCGGCCTCGCACAATCCGCGCTCGACCGTGGGCACGGTGACCGAGATCCACGACTATCTGCGGTTGCTGTACGCCCGCGCCGGCATCCCGCGTTGCCCGGAGCACGGCATCGAACTGGACGCGCGCACCGTCGGCCAGATGGTCGATCAGCTGCTGGAATTGCCGGAGGGTACCCGCTTGCTGTTGCTGGCGCCGCTGGTCAGCGAGCGCAAGGGCGAGCATGCCCGGTTGCTGGACGGCCTGCGTACCCAGGGCTTCGTCCGCGCCCGGATCGACGGTGAGGTGCTGGAACTGGACGAGATACCGGAACTGGATGGCGGCCGCCGGCATACCATCGAGGTGGTGGTGGACCGGTTCAAGGTGCGCGCCGACCAGGCGCTGCGCCTGGCCGAATCCTTCGAGACCGCGCTGCGCATGGGCGAAGGCCTGGCGCGGGTGGCGTTCATGGACGGCGGCGAAGAACTGCTGTTCTCGTCCGGCTTCGCCTGTCCGGCATGCGGTTACGCCCTGGCTGAACTGGAGCCGCGGCTGTTCTCCTTCAATAACCCGGCCGGGGCCTGCCCGACCTGCGACGGACTGGGGGTCAAGTCGTTCTTCGATCCCGCGCGGGTGGTGGCCCACCCGCATCTCAGCCTGGCCGGCGGCGCGGTGCGTGGCTGGGACCGACGCAACACCTATTACTTCCAGCTGATCGGGTCGCTGGCCCGCCACTATGATTTCAATATCGAGGCACCGTTCGAGTCGCTGCCCGAGACCGTGCGCCAGCTGGTACTGTACGGCAGCGAGGGGGAATCCATCGCCTTCGATTATCTCGATGCCCGTGGTGCGGTCCATATCCGCAGCCATGCCTTCGAGGGCATCATCCCCAATCTGGAGCGGCGCTACCGCGAGACCGAGTCGAGCACGGTGCGCGAGGAATTGGCCCGCTATCTGAGCAACCGACCCTGCCCGGACTGCGGGGGCAGCCGGCTCAACCGGGCCGCTCGCCATGTGTTCGTGGCCGGGTCCGACCTGCCCGGGATCGCCGCGCGGACCGTGGGCGAGG
>CAYMHN010000801.1:0-1774 GCA_964390235.1 uncultured Candidatus Competibacteraceae bacterium | reverse complement strand
CACCAGCAGGCTGTTGGCGGCGCTACGCCAGAATCGCGGATCGGCCAGCACCTCGGTCAGCGGGCCGGCCAGACCGGCGACCAGGATGGCGGCCAGCGGCAGCAGCACGCTAAGTCCGGCCAGGGTGATCAGCCCGACATCCAGCCACCGACCGAGTCGGCTGGCGCGATCCGGTCGGTCGCTGGTCCGACCCGGCGTGGGGTCCATGGTCATCGGTCGGGCGAGCCGCTGCAACAGGGCCACCAGCACGCCGCAGAATGTGAGCTGCAACAGGGCCAGCAGGGCCGCCCGGCCGAGATCGAAATCGAAGCGCAGGGCCTGGTACAGCGCCACCTCTATGGTGGTGGCGCGCGGTCCGCCGCCCAGGGTCAGCACCACGGCGAAGCTGGTAAAGCACAGCATGAATACCAGTCCCGCCACGCCCGGCAGGGCCTGACGTAACAAGGGCCATTCGATCAGCCGCCAGATCGCGGCGGAACCGAAACCCAGCTGGGCGGCCAGCCGCCAGGTCTCGCCCGGCACGGTCTGCCACAGTGGCAGCAGCAGGCGCACGACCAGCGGCAGATTGAAGAAGGTGTGGGCCAGCAGGATGCCGATCAGACCGTAGGGGAACCGCCAGCCGGGCAGACCCAGCGACCCGGCCAGCGTATTCAGCCAGCCGCTGCCGCCATAGATCGTGATCAGGCCGAATACCGCGACGATGCTCGGCACCACCAGCGGCAGGCCGAACAGCCGCAGCAGCCAGCTCCGGCCGGGAAAATCCCCGCGCCGCGCCAGGGCGCGGGCCACCAGCACGCCCAGCCCCACGCTGAGCAGGGTGGACAGGCTAGCCTGCCAGAAGGTGAAGCCGACCACCCGGCGCAGATAGACATCCCCCAGCAGCGCGGCGGGCTCGAACCTCGGCGCGGTGTACAGCAGGGCCGCCAGCGTGCCGCCGACCAGGCCCAGCAGCAGGGCCAGTGCCGCCAGGCCGGGCAACAGCCGGATCACCGGCTCAGCACCTCCAGCCACTCGTCCACCCAGGCGCGGCGCTTGGCCAGCACCTCCGCGGGATCGAACAGCAGGGCCGGGTCGACCTCGACCAGATCGCCGAACGCAGGCGGCAGATCCAGATCGATCACCGGATACATCCAGTTGCCGGTCGGAATGTGCTGCTGGAAACCGGGCGATACCATGAAGCGCAGAAACCGCTCGGCCAGCTCCGGTTCGGCGGCGTTCGCCAGCCGCCCGGCCACTTCGACTTGCAGATAATGCCCCTCGCTGAAAGCGGCGGCGGCGTAGCGGTCATCGTTCTCGGCGATGGCGTGGTAGGCTGGCGAGGTGGTGTAGCTCAGCACCATGGACGCCTCGCCCTTGAGAAACAGCCCGTAGGCCTCGCTCCAGCCGCGGGTCACGGTCACGATCCGCGGCCGCAGCCGTTCCCAGACCGCTGCGGCATCGTCTCCGTAGAGCTGTTTCACCCACAGCAGCAGACCCAGTCCCGGGGTGCTGGTGCGCGGATCCTGGATCAGGATCTTTAACTCGTCCGGCGCGGCGAGCAGCTCCTCGAAGCTCGCCGGCGGGCTGTCCAGCCGGGTGGTGTCATAGACGAAGGCGAAATAGCCATAGTCGAAGGGCAGGAACAGCGGGTCGTCCCAGGCGATGGGCAGCGCCAGTCCTTGCGGGTCCAGGCCATGCGGGGCGAACAGGCCGGTGGCGGCGGCCTCGGCCAGCAGATTGGTGTCCAGCCCCAGCACCACGTCGGCCACGCTGCGCTCGCCCTCCAGCTGGAGCC
>CAYMHN010000800.1:0-1774 GCA_964390235.1 uncultured Candidatus Competibacteraceae bacterium | reverse complement strand
TGAGGATGATCGGCACCTTGGCGCCGAGCACGATGCCGGCGGCATCGGCTCCGGCGAGAAAGGTCAGACTCTTGGCGAGCATATTGCCCGCCTCGAGGTCCGGTACCACCAGCACATTGGCCCGCCCGGCGACGGGCGAATCGATCTGCTTGGTCTGCGCGGCCTCCAGGCTGATCGCGTTGTCCAGCGCCAGCGGCCCGTCCAGAATGCCGCCGGTGATCTGCTTGCGGTCCGCCATCTTGCACAGGGCGGCGGCCTCGACGGTCGAAGGCACCCCGGGGTTGACCGTCTCCATGGCCGAGAGGATGGCGACCCGTATTTCCCCTTCCGGATAGCCCAGGGCCTGCGCGAGGTCGATGGCGTTCTGCACGATATCGACCTTGTCGGCCAGGCTGGGGGCGATGTTCACCGCGGCATCGGTGATGATCAGCGGCTGCTCGTAGCTCGGCACGTCCATGACGAAGCAGTGGCTGATGCGCCGGGCCGTGCGCAGTCCGGTGTCGCGCCTGACCACCGCGGCCATCAGTTCGTCGGTGTGCAGGCTGCCCTTCATCAGCGCCTCGGCCTGGCCCAGACGCACCAGTTCCACCGCCTTGTCCGCCGCGGCGTGGCTGTGGGGTACATCGACGATGGGATAGGTACCGAGGTCGAGGTCGAACCTGGCGGCCACCTCGCGGATGCGTGCGGCCGGCCCGACCAGGATCGGCGCGATCAAGCCTTGCTTCGCCGCATCCAGGGCGCCCTCCAGGGAGGACCGGTCGCAAGGATGCGCGACCGCTGTCGGCGTGGGTGGCAGCGACTTGCAGCGGTCGATCAGCCGCTGGTACTTCTCATGTTTTCTTGGCATGCGCATTCTCCTGGTCGGATCTCGTGGATGCAATTTCCCGTTGTTGGATCGACGCGACAACCAGCACCGGCAGCATGCTGGCGTAGAGGCCGGCTTCGGGCGGGAAGCCGGCCAGGGTTGGCGGTCATGCTAGCAGTAGTATATGCCCACCGCGCAACGACGCACCGTCCTGCGCGCGACGCCGGCGACGCTGACCGGTGTCAGCGGGCGCCCGATCACCGCCTCGGCGGTGGGGAACAGGCCCGGCATGCCCGGCGCCAGCAGGCCTCTGAACCCTTCAAGGGAAATCGCCACAAGGGCTGCGAACAACAGGTACATCGCGTATCGCCTGATCATGATCATTCCGCTCCGATTTTCAGTTCAAAGATGTCCGGCAGTTCACCGATCTCGGGAAGATCGCCCGATTCGAGTTCCTTGGCGTCCGCGGGAATGGCCAGGATGAAGTCGTCGGACGCCACCTCCGATCCGGTTTGCCATTCCCTGACGTCGATGACGTATTGCGGGCCGCCCGCGACTTGCGGCGAGGTGATGGCATAGCGACAGGGATAGGGGCGATCGCCCTGGGCGATCCAGATCTCCCAGTCCACCTGTTCCGTCCGGAACGCGAGGTGATCGCATTCCACGCCGCGGATCACGCCGCTGCCGAGATCCTTGACGTCGATGACCTCGGCCATGAGTTCGTCGTAGACATTCGACATCAGGAGGTCCGCGGCCGGGACCGGTCGCTGGTATTCATCGCGCAAGGTATCGACCAGATCGTCGATCGACCCGGCAATTTCCACTTGCCATGGACGTTTGTGTTCTTGCCCAGCAGCGTGAGCGTCCGGCCGTCGAAGACCAGTTCGACATTGGCAAAACCGCCATGACGGGTGACGCGCAGCTTGTCCGGACGCTCGAGCCTGACCGTGCCCGAGCTGGCCAGGCCGA
>CAYMHN010000799.1:306-1774 GCA_964390235.1 uncultured Candidatus Competibacteraceae bacterium | reverse complement strand
CAAGCTGATCGGCCTGATCAGCGAGGTGGTGTCATCCATCCCGTTCCGTTGCACCTGCTGAAGTGGCAGTTCCAGCCCTCGCAGCGTTCCAGCGGCTGGGCGGAGACCGTCTTCACGCCCTTGTTCATGCGCTTCTGGTTTCTCGAATACAACTACGCCAAGGGCGCGGGCAACGGCGCATTGCCGCCCGGCCGCCGCCAGTCGTCGTTCACGTTCCGACCGGATTGGCGTGACCATCCATGGCCGCCGAGGAACAAGTACGATCACAGCGCAACCGACGAGGAACTGGGCCTGTAGCCCTGCGGGCGGATGCTTCAGGCCAGTCGAAACAGCGGAACCAGCCCGAACCACAGGATATAGGTCAGCGACGCCACCATGAGGCCGTCGATGCGGCCCGGTGGCGCCCCCGATTCGATGCGCCGGTACAGCAGCCAGCCCAGCAGGGCCGCATGGGGAACGGCCACCCAGGCGAGACCCGCGAAGGCGCCCTCAGCGAGATCGAGAATCTGCCACAGCAGGGCAGCGCCAGCCGCCAGCAGGGTGAACGCCAGCGCCAGGGTCAGGGCACCGCGCTGTCCGAGGTGCACCGCCAGGGTTCGTTTCGATACCGCGGCATCCGCTTCCAGATCCGGAATGCCGGAAAGGATGATGGAGGGAAGAATCGCCAGCAGCAGGGGCGCGCTGAGCAGCCAGGGCAGCGGGTCGTTCCAGGCGCCGCCCAGGAACACGTACCCGCACAGGATCACGCCGATGCTGTGGGTGAGCGCGACATCCAGTTCGCCCAGGCCGTGATAGCAGAGCTTGAGCGGCGGTGCGGTGTAGCCGATGGCCAGGATTGCCAGCACCCCCAGCACCGATGCCACGGCAGGCACGGATGCGGGGGTCACCGCCAGAAGCAGTCCCGAAGTGGCCAGGAATGCCATCAGGGCCACAACGATCCCGGTTGCTACCTCGCGCGGACTCAGCAGACCCTCCACGAGTATCCGGGAGCCGCCGGTAAAGGTACTGAAGAAGCGATTGTTCCGGTCGCTCTGGAAATCCCCCTGCTCGTTGATCAGCACCGTGGTCGCTTCGAGCAGGAACAGGCAGAGGTAACCGAGCCAGAACAGCGAATTCCCGAACACACCGTCCTCGGGCGAGGCCGCCAGTGCACCTGCGGTATAGGCCACCCAGGTCATCGGATAGAACTGCAACCGCAGTCCCCGGAGCCAGGCGCCGGATTTCTGCCGGAACCGTTCCCCCGGTGTGATCCGGCCCCGCTCCAGTCGGCGACCCTGGCGATGGGCCTGTTCCAGCCATCGGCCCCGCTGCTGCGGGTCGGAACCGTCGACCGGACCACAGACCAGGGAGCGCACCGGGCGAATGCCGCAGAAACCCAGTGTCGCGCGCGCCATGGCATTCCGGCCGGGCTGGCGGTAGATCAGACGATGAATCATCGGCGGCGTGTCCATGGTCGTGATCAGCTGTG
>CAYMHN010000799.1:0-296 GCA_964390235.1 uncultured Candidatus Competibacteraceae bacterium | reverse complement strand
CTTGCCGGCGCCCGTCGGGGCGGTGACCAGGACCGAGCGCCCGTCGAGCAACCCCTGGAAGCCTGTTCCGCCCTCGCAGGTCCGGAACGAGAATCCCGGTGTCAGCACCCGGTCGAGAAATCCCTTCAGCAGCGCGGGCATGGTCCCCCACCAGGTGGGGTAGACGAACACCAGATGCTCGGCCCAGAGAATCAGCTCCCTGGCCTTTTGGATGTCATCCTCGAAGGGTTGCTGATTGGGCAACTCGGTGTGCACATGCAAGTCGAAATCCAGAGTCGCCAGGTTCAGCCGGCGCA
>CAYMHN010000798.1:0-1776 GCA_964390235.1 uncultured Candidatus Competibacteraceae bacterium | reverse complement strand
GGCCGCGGCATGCGCGCGATCAACGCCGAAAGCGAATTGCAGCCGGCGATCGAGTCTGCCCGGCGCGAGGCGGCCGCCGCTTTCGGTAACGACGAGCTGTACCTCGAGAAGATGGTGCTGCGCGCCCGCCACGTCGAGGTGCAGGTGCTCGGCGATCTGCATGGCAACCGCGTGCATCTGTTCGAGCGCGACTGTTCGGTGCAGCGCCGTCACCAGAAGGTGATCGAACGCGCGCCGGCACCGTATCTGTCGGACGCGCGGCGCCAGGAACTTTGCGCCGCCGCGCTGCGGCTGGCCGAAGCCGTGGACTATACCCACGCCGGCACGGTCGAGTTCCTGATGGATGCCGATACCGATGCCTTCTACTTCATCGAGGTCAACCCACGCATCCAGGTCGAGCACACGGTGACCGAGGAGATCACCGGCATCGACATCGTCAAGGCCCAGATTCGGATCAGCGAGGGCGCCCGGATCGGCGATCCGGAATGCGGTGTGCCAACTCAGCAATCCATCCGACTCGACGGTCACGCCTTGCAGTGTCGGATCACCACCGAGGATCCGGAGAACGGCTTCGTCCCCGATTACGGGCGCATCCTGGCCTATCGGAGCGCGGCCGGTTTCGGCATCCGCCTGGACGCCGGCACGGCCTATTCCGGCGGACTGATTACACCGTACTACGACTCGCTGCTGGTCAAGGTGACCGCCTGGGCACCCACGGCGGCCGAGGCCATCAGGCGCATGGACCGGGCGTTGCGCGAGTTCCGGGTACGCGGTCTGGCGACCAATCTGCTGTTTCTGGAAAACGTCATCAACCACCCCCGGTTCCAGTCCGGCGAGTGCACCACGCGGTTCATCGACCAGACCCCGGAGCTGTTCCAGTTCCCCCGCCGGCGGGATCGCGCCACCCGGTTGTTGCAGTTCATCGGCGAAGTGATCGTCAACGGCAATCCCGAGGTGCAGGGGCGGGTCCGGCCGGAGCGCTTCGACCCGCCGCAACTGCCGCCGGTCAGGCTCAGCCATCAGCCACCCGCCGGCAGCCGCGACCGGCTGCGGGAACTCGGGGCCGAGGGTTTCGCCGCCTGGATGCGCGAGCAGAAGCAAGTACTGGTCACCGACACCACGCTGCGCGACGCACACCAGTCGCTGTTCGCCACCCGCATGCGCTCGCGCGATATGTGGGCAATCGCGCCGTATTACGCCGAACTGCTGCCGGGGTTGTTCTCGCTGGAGTGCTGGGGCGGGGCGACCTTCGACGTGGCGCTGCGGTTTCTCAAGGAAGACCCCTGGGAGCGGCTGATCGCCCTGCGCGAGCGGATTCCCAATATCCTGTTCCAGATGTTGCTACGCGGAGCCAACGCGGTCGGCTACACCAGCTATCCGGACAATGTGGTGCGCTATTTCATCCACCAGGCGGCGACCAACGGCGTCGATCTGTTCCGGGTGTTCGACTCGCTGAACTGGGTGGAGAACATGCGCGTGGCCATGGACGCGGTCCGCGAGACCGGGGCGCTGTGCGAGGGCACGGTCTGCTATACCGGTGATCTGCTCGATCCCTCTCGACCCAAGTACGATCTCAACTATTACGTCGATCTCGCCAAGGAACTGGAAGCCGCCGGGGCGCATATCCTGGGTATCAAGGACATGGCCGGGGTGTGCAAGCCGGAAGCCGCGCGGTTGCTGGTGAGCACCCTGAAGCAGGAGATCGGCCTGCCGATCCATTTCCATACCCATGATACCAGCGGCATCAGCGCCGCCACCGTGCTGGCCGCGGTGGAA
>CAYMHN010000797.1:0-1779 GCA_964390235.1 uncultured Candidatus Competibacteraceae bacterium | reverse complement strand
GCATGATTCCTTGACATCCAGGACAGTCGCTCTTAATGTTCAACTTGAGTTGAACATCGGGATGACCTGTATTGAACACCATCGTCAATGCCCGGGAGTTGCGGCGCTCCCTGGGCGATATTCTCAACCGGGTACAGAAAGGCGAACGCTTCACCGTCGTCTACCGCAGCCGTCTGGTAGGTCAGATCGTTCCACTCGGCGAGCCGTTGTCGGAGCCATCGGATCTTGCCGGGGAGCCGCTGTATCAGGCCGGTCCCGTCGGCTTCTCCACGGACGGTCTGAGCGCCGAGGCGCATGACGAACTGCTCTACGACGGCAAGGACAAGTGAAAGCCCTGTTCGTCGATACCGCCGGCTGGATGGCCCTGGCCGACGGTAACGACCCGCGGCATCAGGCCGCGCGCGAAGCACGGGATACCTGGCTGGGTACGAGTGGACTGCTGATCTCCTCCGATTATGTGCTCGATGAAACCCTTACCCTGATCCGCATGCGGCTCGGTTTGCATGCCGCCTCGGCCTGGTGGGATCAGGTGGAAGCCAGCCACCGGTTGCGCTGGGAATGGATGAACGCCAACCGCGCCGAGCAAGCCAGACGCTGGTTTTTTCAGTGGCAGGACCAGCGGTTTTCTTTTACCGATTGCAGTAGCTTCGTCATCATGCGCGAACTTGGATTGAAGCACGCGCTGACCACGGACGTGCATTTCCTCCAGGCGGGCTTCGAGATGCTCCCCACCCGGTAGAACCTCGGCCATCCGACCCGGAGAATTCCGCTCGAGGCTGATCATCAGCGGGCGTCGCGCTCGGCAACCGCCCGAGCGATTCCGACATCCATTTCCTCTACGCTCAGTGCCTTCATGCCCGGTCTGTGGAGGATACCGGCGACACCCGGGGCGCTTTTCCGCAGGGCACGGATGCGCACCGTACCGTCGGATTCCAGGGTGAGGTCAAGCTTGCTCCCCGCGGCAAGCCCCAACCCATCCCTGATCTTTTTCGGCAATGTCACTTGCCCCTTGCTAGTCATTCCCAACAATGTCCATGGCGATACGGCCGCACTGATTGATCTGGGTCTGGTCGAACGCTGCGATGGCAAGCTGAGGGTACCATTCGATGTCATCCATACCGAGTTCACGCTAGCGCGAGTAGCTTGAGGCCACCAAGAGAGCCTTAGCTCACCGACGATCCGCCCGATATGGCGGCTGCGGCAGCGGGGATTGTCGATTATGCTCATCAAGGATGACGAATGCCTGCGTCCGGATCGGCAAGCGGGCGCTGTGGCAAACTCTCGATGATCGGACCGAGGGTGGCACGGGCTTCGTCCAGCTCGTAGGTCTTCTGAAGATTCATCCAGAAATCCGGCGAAGTGCCGAAATACCGTCCGAGCCGCAGAGCGGTATCGGCGGTGATGTTGCGCTTGCCCGCGACGATCTGGCTGATGCGGTTGGCCGGCACGTCGATCAGGCGCGCCAGCTCGGCCCCGCTGAGGCTCAGCTCGTTCAGCTCATCGGCGAGGATCTCTCCAGGATGGATAGGGGTGCGGGCCATGGTTGACACCTTTAGTGATAATCGACGATTTCCACATTTTCGGGGCCGTCGGCATCGCCGGGCCACTCGAAGCAAATTCGCCACTGGTCGTTGATCCGGATGCTGTATTGCCCCTGGCGGTCGCCGTGCAGGGCTTCGAGGCGGTTGCTTGGCAACTGGCGCAGATCGACAAGGGTCGCTGCCGCTTCGAGAACGCGAAGACGCTTTTCGGCCTGCCGGCGAAAGGGTTCGAATTGCG
>CAYMHN010000796.1:0-1780 GCA_964390235.1 uncultured Candidatus Competibacteraceae bacterium | reverse complement strand
TGTACTTTTCGTTGGGCGAGTGGATGGCATCGTCGTTGAGGCTGAAGCCGACGAGCAGACTGTCCATGCCGAGCACGTCCTTGAACGAGCGCACCACCGGGATCGAGCCGCCGGCCCCCATGAGCACCGCCGGCCGGCCGAACTCCTCGTTGAGCGCGGCTGCCGCCTTGGCCAGGTAGGGGCTGTCCTCGGCGACCTCGATGGCCGGGCTGGAGCCGGTAAGGCGCGAGAATTCCACCGTCACCCCCTCGGGCAGCCGCGCCTTGACGAAGTCGCGAAACCGCGCCCGGATCTTTGCCGGATCCTGTTGGCCGACCAGGCGAAACGTGATCTTGGCCGACGCCTTGGATGGGATAACCGTCTTGGTGCCGGGGCCGGTATATCCCCCGATGATGCCGTTGACCTCGGCGGTGGGCCGCGCCCAGATGTTTTCGAGCACCGAATATCCAGCCTCGCCGGCCGGCCCCTTCAGGCCGATGTCGCCGAGGAACTGGCTTTCGGAGAACGGCAGCTTCGACCACTGCTCAGCGATCTCACTGGGCAGGTCCTTAACGCCGTCATAGAAGTCGGGGATGGTCACCCGGCCGTTGCGGTCATGGAGATCGGCAAGGATGCGTGTCAGCACCCGGATCGGATTCCAGGCCGCGCCGCCATAATGGCCCGAATGCAGGTCGATGCGCGGGCCGGTAATCGTCACCTCGTCATGAACAAGGCCGCGCAGCCGCGTGGTGATCGCCGGGGTCTTGTCGTCCCACATGTTGGTGTCGCACACCAGTGCCACGTCGGCCTTGAGTTCGCTCTGGTTGGTTTCGAGAAACGGCGCCAGACTGGGCGAGCCCGACTCCTCTTCACCCTCGAGCAAGATCGTCGTCTCCACCGGCAATCGGCCGTTGATTTTCACCCAGGCGCGCGCTGCCTCCACAAAGGTCATCAGTTGCCCCTTGTCGTCGGCAGCACCTCGGGCGTAAATGCGCTCTACACCATCCGAATCCTTCCGCCGCACGGGGTCGAAGGGCGGCGTTGTCCATTTGTCCAGCGGATCGGCCGGTTGCACGTCGTAGTGGCCATAAAACAGCACCCGTGGCGTCTTGGTGGCGGCGGGTCCGGAACGGGCCGTCACCATGGGGTGGCCCGCGGTGTCGCGCGCCGCCGCCTCAAAGCCGATGCCGTTGAGTTCCTCCACCAGCCAGAGCGCGGCGCGCCGGCACTCGGTTGCGTATTGGGGGTCGGTCGATATGGAGGGGATGCGCAACAGCTCCATCCAGCGGGCCAGGCTGGCCTCGAGACCCTGATCGATCGCACCGAGCACTGCGTCTATGTCCGACATGAAATATCAAGCTCCTTCGGTTGTAATATGTCCGGGGGCACTGCCGGGTTCGGCCCGGCAATCCAGGGCGGCAGGCTCAGTGCTTGCGGCCCCTGGAGCCCGGTGTCAAGCGCGGGGCTGAGCGATGAGGCACAGGTTCCCGCCACGGTAAGTGACCGGTCATGAGCAGCGTCGCCTTCAAGCTTGGCCGCGACAGTTTGCAGGCCAACCAGGCTTCCCAGCGGTTCACGCGTTTCCGGCGTATCGGCTACCAGCGCTGGCTGGTGCTGCGCAGCCAGGTCAACGTCTATTACTTCTGGGAAAAGCGCTGGTTCTTCGTCGCCATGCTGGTCGGCTTCATCTTCCTGCAGCTGCCGACCCCGGAGGGCCTGAGCTACCACGGCCAGGTGGTGCTCGCCATGTCGCTGGTGGCGACGCTTTTGTTCATCACCGAGCCGGTGCCGCTGCCCACCG
>CAYMHN010000795.1:0-1783 GCA_964390235.1 uncultured Candidatus Competibacteraceae bacterium | reverse complement strand
AGGACAATATGACCATGGCCTGGGGGCTGGAGGCGCGGGTACCGTTTCTGGATCACGAACTGGTCGAACTGGCGGCGCGCATCCCGGCCCGGCACAAGATCGCCGAGGGCGGCAAGCATGTGCTCAAGGAGGCCGCCCGCCAGGTCATTCCGACGGCGGTGATCGACCGGCCCAAGGGCTATTTTCCGGTGCCGGCGCTGAAATACCTGCGCGGCGAGTTCCTGGACTATGTGCGCTCAGCCCTGGACAGCCCCGCCGCCCGCCAGCGCGGGCTGTTCCAGCCGGACTACGTCCGCACCCTGCTGGCCGACCCGGAAGCGCACATCACCCCGCTGCGCGGCTCCAAGCTGTGGCAGCTGGGCCTGCTGGAACTATGGTTGCAGACCCATGAACTCTGATCACCCGAAATCCGGCACCCTGCAGCGCGATGCGCAGCGCGGCCACCGGCTGCGGCGCAATCAGGCCCTGAGCGTGCGCCATCAGGATGACCCGGCCCGTCTCCCGGAAAATCGCCGTTTGACCGCAAACGTCACGATCGACTGCGGCTGGGGCCGGCTGATCATGGCCCATACTTTCGCCAAGCCGGCGGAGGTAGCCCGGACGCTGCGCGAGGAACGGCGGGGCCAGCGCGATATCGCCATCTACGTTCGCGATCCCCACGTGATCCTGTCGCGGGCGCCGCAGGCATTGTTTCTGGACCCCAGCCATACCTTCCGGCTGTGGCTGGCCAGCTATCAGCCCGATCATCATCGCCCGCGCGGCTTCTCGGTGCGACGGTTGCGCACCCGGGCCGACGCCGCGGGCATCAACCGGATCTACGAGACCCGCCACATGGTGCCGGCCGATCCGGCCTTCATCTGGAAGCACCGGGCCTCGCGCCAGCTCACCTACATCGTGGCCGAGGACCACATCAGCGGCGAGATCATCGGCACCGCCACCGGCGTCGATCATGTCCAGGTTTTCGATGATCCGGAACACGGCACCAGTCTGTGGTGTCTGGCCGTCGACCCGCAAGGCCAGCAGCCGGGGGTGGGTGAGGCGCTGGTGCGCTACCTGCTGGAACATTATCAGGCGCGCGGCCGCGATTACCTGGATCTGTCGGTGATGCACGACAACCGCCAGGCCATCGCACTGTACGAGAAACTGGGTTTCCAGCGGGTGCCGGTATTCGCCATCAAGCGCAAGAACGCCATCAACGAACCGTTGTTCACCGGCCCCGACGAGGCCGAGAACCGACTCAACCCCTATGCCCGGCTGCTGACCGACGAGGCACGGCGACGCGGCATACAGGTCGAGGTGATCGACGCCGAGGAGGGCTATTTCCGGCTCGGCTTCGGCGGGCGTCACATCAACTGTCGTGAGTCGCTGACCGACCTGACCAGCGCCATCGCCATGAGCCGCTGCCAGAACAAGCGGGTCACCCTGCGCCTGCTGGACCGCCATGGTTTGTCGGTGCCGGACCAGCGGGAAGCCGCCGATGCAAGCGCCAACGCCGACTTTCTGGACCGCCACGGCACCCTGGTGGTCAAGCCGGCCGACGGTGAGCAGGGCCAGGGCATCAGTGTCAACCTGACCACGGTGGACGAGGTCGAGGCCGCCATCCAGCAGGCTCGGCAGTACGGTACCAGGGTACTGCTGGAGCAGTACTGCCCGGGCGAGGATCTGCGCGTCATCGTGATCAATTTCGCGGTCGTGGCCGCCGCCGTGCGCCGTCCGGCGCGTGTCATCGGCGACGGCCGCCACAGCGTGCGGGAACTGATCGAGAAGCAGAGCCGGCGCCGGG
>CAYMHN010000794.1:0-1785 GCA_964390235.1 uncultured Candidatus Competibacteraceae bacterium | reverse complement strand
CGACGCCGCGCGGTGGTGGCCTGGCCATGGCCGTGGCGTTCTGCGTCGGCCTGGGATTGTTCGCGGCGACCAGTGGGCTGGACCGGATGCTGATCGCGGTCCTGGGCGGCGGGTTGCCAGTGGTGCTGGTGGGGGTTCGGGAGGATCATCGCCCGCTGTCGCTCGGCACCCGACTGCTGGTGCAGTTCGCCGCCGTCGTATGGGTGGTGGCGTGGCTGCCGGGCGTTCCCCTGGGTCTGTCCGGTCCGGGGCCGCTGGACCCTTTGTGGCGTATCCTGGAACTGTTCGCGCTGCTCTGGTTCATCAACCTCTACAATTTCATGGACGGCCTGGACGGCCTGGCGGCCTCCGAGGCGCTGTTCATCGCCCTGGTCGCCGCCGCCCTGGTGGTCGGTTCCCGCGAACTGGTCGAGCCGTTCGGCCTGGTCGCCGCCTGCGCGCTCGGCTTTCTGTACTGGAACCGGCCGCCGGCACGGATCTTCATGGGCGACGCGGGGAGTTACTTTCTCGGTTTCACCATCGGCAGCCTGGCCCTGCTCAGCGTGCGCTCGGGCGCCTTGCCGCTGGCCTGCTGGCTGATCCTGCCCGGCGTGTTCCTGGTCGATGCCACGCTGACCCTGCTGCGGCGCATGCTGGCCGGCGAGCGCTGGTACGATGCCCACCGCAACCATGCCTACCAGCATGCCGCCCGATGTCTGGACAGCCACGCCGGCGTGATGTGGGGTGTTGCACTGCTCAACCTGGCCTGGCTGGCGCCCTGGGCCGGGTGGGTGGCATATCGGCCGGACACGGCCTGGTGGGCGGTGCCGACGGCCCTGGGGCCGTTGCTGCTGCTGGCGCTATGGCTGGGTGCCGGACGGGGCGAATCGCGCCGGGACGACGCTCCTACTGGTAAACTATCACCACCCTGGGAGGATGACGCGATGGCCACACCCGGCAAGTACGATCGGCAGCTGGACCGCAACCCGGCCAATTACACTCCGCTGTCGCCGCTCAGCCTGCTGCGCCGCTCGGCCTATCTGTATCCGGACCGGACGGCGGTCATCCATGGCGCGCAGCGCTACAGCTACCGCGAATTCCATGCCCGCTGCCGGCGCCTGGCCTCGGCGCTGGGCGGGCTCGGCGTGGAGCAGGGAGACACGGTGGCGGTAATGGCGCCCAACACGCCGGCCCTGCTGGAAGCGCATTTCGGGGTGCCGATGGCCGGGGCGGTGCTGAACGCCTTGAACATCCGCCTGGACGCGGCCACCATCCGCTTCATCCTGCGCCACGGCGAGGCCCGGGTGCTGCTCACCGACCGCGAGTTCTCGCCGGTGATCGCCGAAGCTCTGGTCGGGCTGGAGCATCCCCCGCGGGTGGTCGATATCGATGATCCGCTGGCCGAGAGTGGGGAACGGCTGGGCGAGACCGATTACGAGACCCTGCTGGCCGGCGGCGATCCGGATTTCACCTATTTCCTGCCCGCCGATGAATGGCAGGCGATCACGCTCAATTACACTTCCGGCACCACCGGCGATCCCAAGGGCGTGGTCTACCATCACCGCGGGGCCTATCTGAACGCGTTGGGCAATCTGCTGGCCATGCGCCTGGATGACCGCAGTGTCTACCTGTGGACCTTGCCGATGTTCCACTGCAACGGCTGGACCTTCACCTGGGCGGTGACCGCCGCCGGCGCCACCCATGTCTGCCTGCGTCGGGTCGACCCGGCGCTGATCTTCCCGGCCATCGCCGATCATGGCGTAGGCCGTCTTGGTGTTGCTCCCATCGTTCTGAACTTGCTGATCC
>CAYMHN010000793.1:0-1786 GCA_964390235.1 uncultured Candidatus Competibacteraceae bacterium | reverse complement strand
GGCGTAGGTGAAAGGGTTCAGCGCGGCGATCTGGTAGACGATGTAGCTGCCCTCGCGGACCCGCCACAGCGGATACAGCGCCGAGGACAGAAAGAACATCGGGAAGATGACGAAGTTCATGATCCCGGCGAAGTTCTCCAGCTGGCGCACGAAGGACGACAGCAGCAGGCCCAGCGAACCGAGCATGAAACCGGTCACGATCAGGGCCGGCAGCACCCACAGATAGCCCATCAACGGCGCCTGTATCCCGTAGAACCAGGCGATCAGCAGAAAGGTGTAGGCCTGCGCGATGGACACCAGGGTGCCGGCCAGCAGCTTGCAGATCAGCAGATACCAGCGCGGGAACGGGCTGACCAGCAGCACCCGCATGCTGCCCATTTCCCGATCGTAGACCATGGACAGGGAACTCTGCATGCCGTTGAACAGCAGCACCATGCCGACCAGCCCCGGCACGATGTAGACCTCGTAGAGGATATAGGTCTGATACGGCGCGGTCATGGCCACGCCCAGGGCCATGCGGAAACCCACGGCGAACACCAGCAGCCAGACCAGGGGGCGTACCAGAGCCGCCACGAAACGGCCGCGCTGGTGCAGAAAGCGCAACAGTTCGCGCCCGACGATGCCGCGCATGCAATGGAAATAGGCGGCCAGGTTCATGCGGAGCGGCTCCCGGTCAGACTATCGAAGGCCTCGGCTATGGATGCGGTGCCGGTCCGCGCCGTGATCGCAGCCACCGCACCGTCGGCCCGGATAGTGCCTTGGTGGAGCACGATCACCCGGTCCTCGGGATAGACCTCGTCGATCAGATGGGTGGCCCAAAGCACCGCCACGCCCTCGGTGGCGCAGAGTTCATGGACATGCCGGACCAGGGCATTGCGCGAGGCGATGTCCAGACCCACCGTCGGCTCGTCCAGCAGCAGCAGGCGCGGGCGGTGCAGCAGGCCGCGGGCGATCTCCACCCTACGCCGCTGGCCGCCGGAGAGCTGTCTGACCCGCTGACGCAGATGATCGGCCATTTCCACCCGCGCCAGCTGTTCCGCCGCACGCTCCATTGCCGTGCGCCGGGGCAGGCCGTGCAGGGAACCGTGGTAGAGCAGATTCTGCTTGACGCTGAGATCCAGGTCCAGCGTGGGCTGCTGGAAGACCACGCCCATTTGCGCATGGGCCTGGACCGACTGACCGCGCACGTCGAAGCCGCCGACCCGGATGTCCCCGACACGGCGGTCATAAAGGCGGGTGATCAGGGCGAACAGCGTGGTCTTGCCGGCCCCGTTGGGGCCGAGCAGCACCACGAATTCGCCGGGGGCTATGGTGAAGCTGATGTCTTGCAGCACGGGCTTGCCGCTATAGCTGAAGCTCAGCCCGTGGATGGCCAGCGCCGGCGCTGAAGCATCGGCGGTTTCCGAGGCAACCGCGCTCACGGCTCGACGACCACTCCCCAGGGGAAGCGCCCGACCCGAATGGACTTGATGGCGCGCAGATTATCGACCTCGATCACGGTCACATCGCCGCTGACCCCGTTGGTGGTGAACAGGCGCTGTTCCTCGCGGTCCAGGGCCAGATGCCAGGGCCGCTGACCGACCAGGATGTAGTCCAGAACCTCATAGGTCTGCTGGTCGACCACGGCGATCCGGTTCGACGGTCCCAGGGCCACGAAGGCATAGCGTCCGTCCGAGGTGAAGGCAATGCCGACCGGTTGAACCGTTTCCCGTGGCACGCCTTGCACGTCGAAGCGGATGGTGTGCTTGGCCGAGAAGTCCTCCATGTCGATGACCGTCACCGTGGC
>CAYMHN010000792.1:1040-1806 GCA_964390235.1 uncultured Candidatus Competibacteraceae bacterium | reverse complement strand
GTCAAGCCGACATCGGCATCGCCGGTCAGCCCATGCTCCGGGACGATCTCGTCATTGCCACGGAGATCGGCACCACCGTGATGGTGCCGGTCGCAGCACCCGGACATCCGCTGACCACGGCAAAACCGCCGGTGCCGCTGGAAATCGCCCGCGAGCACGTGCAACTCGTCGTCACCGATCTGACTGAACGCACGCGGGGCAAGGATTTCGGTGTCCTGTCCTTCAAGACCTGGCGGCTCACTGACATCGGCATGAAACATGCGCTGATTCTGGCAGGTCTCGGTTGGGGCGGGCTGCCGGCCTCCATGGTTCACCACGACATTGCTGCAGGCCGCCTCGTCGCGCTCGACCTACCTTCCTATCCCGTCGTCGCGCGACCGCTTTTCATGCTCCACCATTCCGCCCGCCCGCCCGGACCCGCATCGCGGTGGATGATCGAACGCTTTCGCGAGCGGCTCATCAGCTGCGCCAAGGTCTCGCCGCTGATGGGCGGAATGGTTGCGCGGTAGAGTTCGACGAGCATTGCATGCCGGCGTTCGCTCTTGCGCGGACAGGAGCCGGCCTGATCGACTGGCCGGTCACAGGGGCTTCTTTGCAGATGTTGGCCACCGTTCAGCGGCCTCAAACTAAAACCGCCATTCGATAATTGACCCTAATCTGCGCCGGCCATCGGCCGCTATCGACACAGCTGATAAACTCGGTTCAACTCGTTCATGATATCGACGTGAATGAAAAGCGGGGAAGAGCGCTATGATGGGCATTGTGA
>CAYMHN010000792.1:0-1030 GCA_964390235.1 uncultured Candidatus Competibacteraceae bacterium | reverse complement strand
TCTCAAGACATTCCTACGCATGACCGTCTCTTTTGGCCGGTGTGCGCACTATGCGAATGCTCGATGGCTCGGCAGACAATCGTGCCCTACCCCGGTTGGCGGCAGCCTCTCCGGTCCCGCTCGACGGTGTCCCTCCCGAACCGTTTTTTCCCGATGTCGACATCGGATCAGAGGTTCAGCTCGAAGTCGTTGATATCGTCAGGACTGATATAAGCGACACCCGGGTTGAGCATGACTTCGAGATGAAGCTTGAACAGTCGGGCTGAATCCGCGTCCCGGTTCGGCCAGTCGAACCAGAGCGGAAGCGCAATCTTGCGAAACTGCTCGACGTCGTCCTCAGACCTGATTCCAGGCGCCGCTCCTTCATCAAGACCATCGTCGCTGGCGCGGAAGGAATCGCAGTCGGGGGATTGGCGGCGCCATATGTCAGGAACGCAGCCGCTCATGATAGCCTTGGTGCCCGCCGGCAACAATGGCATCCTGAAGCATGTTCGGAGGCTTCTCGCCAACGGTGGCCCGGCGAGTCCTGGCTAGGCTTACATGGTGAGCGTGAGCCTGAGATGTTAATGCCCCCACACGGCTGGCATGGTGATCCCTATCGGCAATCTCGGCGATGGTGGGGCGACCCTGAACGTGAGCGTCAACGCCCCGGTGACGGTAAACGATAACGGCGGCGACCCGGCACAGAACCGAGACCTCGCCAATCGGTTTGGCAGGGCTGTCGAGGGGGGAGGTGCGCGGCCTTGTGGCGCGGGGAAATGCAGGCAGTTGCGACCGGCACCATGCTGAGTCGCAAAGGCCCTAGGAAGTTCACTGACAGGCCGAAGCTGTCAGGGTAGCGCGCCTCAGGGCTAGTCGATTTCACCCGCAATAGCCTTCTCAGCGGCTTGATCATGCGGACCTGATCCCATGTCGCACAGACATGCGACATGACAGGCCTAAAGGCTAGGGATTTGCAGCGATTGACCTGCCAGTCAAAGGGCACATTCATGTCGCAACCATGTCGCGTGGACTCACCGCGGCCCCTTGT
>CAYMHN010000791.1:0-1807 GCA_964390235.1 uncultured Candidatus Competibacteraceae bacterium | reverse complement strand
TCGCCGACGACGGCCGTCCCTCGGATGCCGACCACGGCACCGCCGTGGCGGCCCTGCTGGTCGGCGCGGCCGAGCAGGGTTTTCCCGGCCTGCTGCCCCGGGCCGAGCTGATCGCCGCCGACGCCTTCAAGACCGACGACCGGGGACGCAGCCGAACCACGGCCTATCTACTGACGGCCAGCCTGGACTGGTTACTGGGTTGGGGGGTGACGGTGGTTAATATGAGCATGGCCGGACCCTCCAACGCGGTGCTGGAGCAGGCGGTACAGACCTACGCCGGGCGCAATCTGCCCATCGTGGCCGCGGCCGGCAACGGCGGTCCGAGGGCCTCGCCGGCCTACCCGGCGGCTTATGGACCGGTGCTGGCCGTGACCGCCGTCGACCCGCAGCTGCGCCTGTACCGGCAAGCCAATCGCGGGGATTACCTGAACTTCGCCGCCCCCGGCGTCGGTATCTGGACGGCGGCCGCGGGCGGCGGCGGCGATTACCGGCAGGGGACCTCGTTCGCCGCTCCTTTCGTCACGGCCGTCGTCGCCGGACTGCTGGGCCGCGAGCGCCTCGCGCTACCAGCGCTGAACCAGCGGTTGAGCGCATCGATTCGCGATCTGGGCGCCCCGGGCCGCGACCCGCTGTACGGCTGGGGCCTGATCCAGAGCCGCTCGGGCTGCTGAGGCGCATGTCGATCCGACTGCTCCTGAGCGCGGGCCTGCTGACCTGCGGCCTGGTCATGGCCGATCCGCTGGACTTGCGGCAGCGTACCGAACTGGCGGCGGATTATCTGGTGGCCGCCATCGGAGCGGATGGCCGCTTCGTCTACCGGCGCGATGCTGCCGGGCGGATCGACGACCGGCGCTACAATCTGCTGCGCCACGCCGGCACCCTGTACGCGCTGGCCGAGTATTTCAACCGGCAGCCACCCTCGGCGGAACAGCGCCAGGCCTTGCGCCGGGCGGCCGGGTTTCTGCAACGCTGCTGCATCGCCCCGGTGGCGGATCGGCCCGGATTGCTGGCGGTCTGGTCGCCACCGGAACTGACCGGCGGGAGCGGGCCGCTACAGGCCAAGCTGGGCGGCGCCGGACTGGCCCTGGTGGCTCTGGTCGAGCTGGAGCAGGTGCTGCCCGGCACCACCGAACTCGACACGCTGCGCGCCCTGGGGCGGTTTGTATTGCATCTGCAGAAACCCGATGGCGGATTCCATTCCAAGTACCTCCCCGACCGGGGCGGACCCGATGACAGCTGGACCTCGCTGTACTATCCCGGCGAAGCGGCCCTGGGTCTGCTCAGGCTGTACACCCTGGACCCCGACCCGCGCTGGCGGGAAGGTGCTGTCCGTGCGCTGGCCTATCTGGCCCGCGGCCGCGCCGGGCAGACCGAAGTGCCGGCTGATCACTGGGCGCTGATCGCCAGCGCCGAACTGCTACGCCAGGGCGAACCCGCCCATGTCTGGCTGCTGGATCATGCCGGGCAGATCGTGGACGCCATCCTGGCCGAACAGCAGCTGGATCTGGTGGCGCCCGAGGCGCGCGGCGGCTTCGCTCCGGATGGTCGGGTCACCCCCACCGCGACCCGGCTGGAAGGCTTGCTGGCGGCGCTGCAATTCCTGCCCCCCGGCGAGCGACGGGAGCGGGTCGAGCGGGCGATACACACCGGCGTGGCCTTCCTGCTCGCCAGGCAGATGGTCAGCGGCGAGTTCGCCGGCGCGGTGGCGCGCGGTGGGGAGGGCCGGCGCGCCGGGGAAATCCGCATCGATTACGTGCAACATGCGCTGGCCGCGTTGCTGCGTTATGAGTTCTTCCTGTCCAGCACC
>CAYMHN010000790.1:0-1812 GCA_964390235.1 uncultured Candidatus Competibacteraceae bacterium | reverse complement strand
GCCACCGCCGCATGGCGCTCGGCCGCGATGGCAAGGTCTTGGACCCTGCGGTGATGCATGAACCAGAAGCGTCGCGACAGGCCGGCCATCAAGGCGATGGCCTTGCCGGCGAACTCGTTGCGGGCGCACTCGCTGACCTTACGGTTGAAAGTATGATCGAGGCGCATGAAAGCGATGTCGTCATTGGCAGCGGCCGCCTCGCGCATATAATGGGCCAGATCGGCAAACCGCCGGCGTTCCTCGGTGGTGGCTCGTGCCGCTGCCGAGCGCGCCATCAGTCGCTCGATTTCCCGCCGCACCTCGAGCATGCGCAACTGCGAGGAGACGTTGAATTCCGAAACGAGAATGCCGCGCCGCGGCAGAACATTCACCAAACCCTCCCGGGCCAGCCGCTGCAGCGCTTCGCGTACCGGGGTACGGCCGACGCCGAGGCGTTCCGCCAGCGAGGTCTCCGAGATCACCTCACCGGGCGCCAGCACCAGGGTGACGATCATCTCCTCGATCTCCAGATAGGCACGGTCGGTCAGGGTTGCCGGCGCCTGTGCAGCGATCTTCAGTTTCACGCCGTGCATGCGTCACGACTCTCCACGGCTATCATGTTCAGTGCTGGCGGCGCTGTTCGACCAGGGCGATGAAGCGCTCGAACTCCTTCTCGTCCACGCCGTAGCTGTGTGCATCGTCCGGGAAATGACCGGTCTTGACTTCCTCGACATATCGGCTCAGTCCCTGTACCGCCACCTCGGTGAGGTTGGCATAGCGCTTGGTGAACTTGGGCTTGAAATCGGTGAACACGCCGAGCAGATCGTAGGAAAGCAGAATTTGGCCATCGGTGCCGGCTCCGGCACCGATGCCGATAGTGGGGATCTCCAGCTGCTCGGAAATGACCCGGGCGACGGGTGCGGGCACCGCTTCGAATTCCAGCATGAAACAGCCGGCATCCTGGATGGCGAAGGCATCTTCAAGGATTTTCAGCGCCGCTTCGGCAGTACGCCCCTGGACCTTGAAACCGCCGAACATGGCGACCGTGTGCGGTGTCAGGCCGATGTGCGAGGCCGTGGGAATCCCGGCATCCACCAGGGCCTTGAGTATATGGGCCTGGCTCTTGCCGCCCTGGGGCTTGACCGCGTCACAGCCCGCCTCCTGCATCAATCGGGTTGCATTGACCAGTGCCCGGTCCACCGTGTTGTAGGATTGATAAGGCATGCAGCCAAGCACGAAGGTTTCCGGTGCGCCACGCCGGACCGCGCACGCGTGCAGGATCATCATGTCCATGGTGGCGGGTATGGTGGACGAATGGCCATGTGCCACCATGGCCAGGCTGTCGCCGACCACGCAGACGTCGACACCAGCCATCTCCGCCCACTTGGCCGAGGTGTAGTCGAGTACCGAGGTGTAGACCATCTTCTCGCCGGTGCGCTTGGATTCCCGGATCTCGGTAATGGTCCGCTTCTTGCGCTGGGGCTGTGCTGACATCAGGCGGAGACTCCTCGTTGGTGTTCGCATCCGGCTATTAAAGTTCATATACTAGTGATATGCCACAACCAAGACAACCAGTTGCAGGTAACTTGACAGACTCGAAACGTATTCTGAAAATATATCAGGAATATATCCTCCCGCCACAGCCGATCATGTACACATGAAACTATACGCTGGGGATCGCACTATCGACGGCATCATGGTGACGGTTGACGATGTTCCCCTGGAGCCGCGCACCGATCTTGAAAACTATTGCGATAGCGGATTCGAGTGGACCTTCGAGGGTGATGCGAGTCGCCAGCTCGCGCTGGCCATCCTCGCCGATCACCTGAATGA
>CAYMHN010000789.1:0-1812 GCA_964390235.1 uncultured Candidatus Competibacteraceae bacterium | reverse complement strand
ATCGGCGCGGACCGACAAGCCGATTTCGAATTCTGACGCCAAGCATCTGTTATAAAGTGACCGGGCTCCACCAACTCTGAGCGAAGATTGCCGATGTCCAAAGTCCGTATCTTGTCCCTTAGCGCACTGCTGGCCCTGGCTCTGCTACCCTCGGCCCGAGCGACGGGCATTCTCGAGGTCTATCGCGACGCCCTCACCAACGACCCCCAGTTACGACAGGCGGCGGCGGTCCGTGAGGCCCAGCAGGAACTGGAACCACAGGCCCGCGCCCTGTCCTTGCCGGTGATCACCGCCCGCGGCGCTCTGTCCCGCAACTTTCCCAACTGGAATTCGGATTTCACCGAACGCAGCAGCGGAGTATTCCTCAACCAGCCGATCTATAATCGTGGCAATCAGGTGCGCCAACGCCAGGCCGATGTCATCGTCGAACAGGCGGATATCGACTTCAGCGGCGCCGAGCAGAATCTGGTGGTGCGGGTCGCCGTGCGTTATTTCGACATGCTGGCCGCCCAGGACGATGTGGTGTTCGCCGCTACCAACAAGGAGGCCATCGACCGTCAGCTGGAACAGGTCACACGCCGCTTCGAGGTCGGCCTGACCACCATCACCGATGTCCAGGAAGCCCAGGCCCGCTTCGATCAGTCGGTGGCCACCGAGATCGAAGCCATCAACACCCTGGCCGACCGGCGCGAGGCACTGCGCGAGATCACCGGCCAGTACTACGAGGCGCTCACCACCCTGCGCGACGATATCCCGCTGCGGCTGCCCGACCCCAGCGATCCGACTGCCTGGGTGGAGCGCGCGATGCGCAACAACCCCGATCTGCAAAGCGCGACCCTGGCGGTCGAGCTGGCCCGCGAAACCATAGAACTGGAGCGCTCCGGTCATTACCCGACCCTGGACCTGACCGCCCAGTACACCGACTTCGACAATGACTCGACCCAGCGGCGTGGTTCCGCGATCGGCCTGCAGATCGACATTCCAATCTACCAGGGCGGAGCGGTCACCTCCCGCACCCGCGAGGCGGCATTCCGCTACGAGGCGGCCAAGGAGCGCCGCGAGGAGGTCCTGCGCGCCATCGATCGCCAAGTGCAGAATGCTTACCGCGGCGTGGGCACCTCGATCAGTCTGGTGCAGGCACTGGATCAGCTGGTGGCATCGCAGCGCAGCTCACTGGAAGCTACCGAAGCCGGCTTCGAGGTCGGCACCCGCACCATCGTCGACGTGCTCGATGCCGAGCGCGATCTGCTGCTGGCCGAGCGAGACTACTCGCTGTCCCGCTACCGCTATGTGCTGAATCTGATCAGCCTGCAACAGGCGGTGGGCGAACTGGGTCTGAACGATGTCGAACGACTCCAAGCCCAGCTCCAGTAAGTTCGACGGCTTCATCGCCCTGGGACGCAGCGTCCTGGAGATCGAAGCCCGGGCGGTCGCGGCCCTGTGCGAACGGCTGGATCGGTATTTCGGCCTGGCCTGCGAACTGATGCTGGCCTGTGAAGGTCGGGTCATCGTGATCGGCATGGGCAAGTCCGGGCATATCGGCAACAAGCTGGCCGCCACCCTGGCCAGCACCGGTACCCCGGCCTTCTTCGTCCACCCGGCCGAGGCCAGTCACGGCGATCTGGGCATGATCACCGCCAAGGACCTGGTGCTGGCCCTGTCCAACTCCGGTGAAACCGACGAAATCCTCACCATCCTGCCCTTGATCAAGCGGCTGCAAATCCCGTTGATCGCCCTGACCGGCAGGCCGGACTCGACCCTGGCCCGGGCGGCCACCGTCGAGCTGGTACGCCAGCCGGGCATCGGCGCTAC
>CAYMHN010000788.1:0-1824 GCA_964390235.1 uncultured Candidatus Competibacteraceae bacterium | reverse complement strand
GCACAGGCCGTGGACCGAATGGATCGGTCCACCATAGCGCACCGCCGGCCAGTAGCTGGGAACGACATGCAACAGGCGCAGTCGCTGATCGACAGGACTACTCACGTTGTCTAGCCATTTGATCTATAATCTTTGGACAATTGTCTTGAAGATGGTCTTGACATGGCACAGTCCAGCATTACCGACATATTAGGTGGGGAAAAAACATTCCGGCATGACGTTCGCAACGCACTGGATATGGCCAATGCCATCGAGCACGGCCTGCCCTTGACTTCAGCCTGGCAGGTCCGTTCGCATCTGGCGCTATCCGAACAGGAGCTGGCTGCCCTTCTTGGGGTAAGCACCAAAACCCTGCAACGACTTGGACGGCAGCCGGACGCCAGGCTGGCGACGATACAAAGCGACCGACTCTATCGACTGGCACGCATTTTCCAACTCGCCGAGCAGGTGCTTGAAGATACCGACTCGGCCCGCCGCTGGCTGAAAACCCCGGCGCCGGGGTTGGAACAGCGGACACCGCTGGATCTGCTACGGACCGAAATCGGTGCCCGGCAGGTGGAGAATCTGCTCGGATGCATCGAACACGGGCTTTATGTTTGAACAGTGGCGACTGGAACAGCCACTCAGTCTGTGGCGCATCGCCAAGGCTGCCTATGCGCATAGTGCCCTGAGCGGCGAAGGCGCGCGCCACTACGCCGGTCGCTGGAACCTGCCCGGCTTGCCTGCGGTGTATCTGAGCGGCCATCCGGCTCTGGCGGCACTGGAGGTATTCGTTCATCTCCGCATGTTCGACCAGCACATTCGTTTCGTGCTGATCAGAGTCGATATCCCGGCAGGCATGGAGGTTTCCCGCCCCCAGCCACTGCCTACGGATTGGCATCGACCCGGCCCTACCGCCGACGATCTGCCACGTGCGAGCCAGCAGGTCGGTCAGCGCTGGGCACAACAACAACAGACATTGCTGCTGCGGGTGCCGACCGTCTTGCTCAAGCATGACTACAATTATCTGCTGAATCCCCAACATCCGGATTTTACCCGCGTTACCGTCCATGAGCCCGAACCGTTCACTTTCGATGGACGGATGTGGAAAACGCAGTAGCCGCCAGTGTTCCTTCCACCGCGCGCTCGACCGAATACCCCGCCAGCACCAGTTCCCTGCCCCGCTCGCCCATGCGGCACAGCCGGTCGGGATCGGCTGCCAGTCGCAGCAGGGTATCGGCCAGCGCCCGCACATCACCGAACGGGAATACCGCACCGGTTTCATCGGGGATGACTAGATCAGGCCCGCAACCGACCCGATCGCTGACGATGGCCGGCAGACCGCAGACCATGGCCTCGTTAACCACCAGTCCCCAGGTCTCGCCATGGTCGGAGGGCAGCACCAGGCAATCGGCGGCCACATAGGCGCGGGCGATTTCGGTCTGGTTGAGAAATCCCGCAAAGCTCACTGGCAAACGGTGATGCTCGGCGAAGGAGCGAGCCTCGTCCAGTAGTTCACCGGTTCCAACAATCAGCAAGTGCAGTAAGGGATTGTCCTCTACCGCCAGACGCAGCGCGTCCAGCAAATCCAGCAGTCGCTTCTTGGCTTGCAGCTTGCCGGCGAACAGAAAGCAGACAGCATCCTCGGGAATCGCCCAGCCGGCACGCAATGCCTGTCGCTGTGCAATCAGCTCGGCGGTCTGGGCGGTAAAGCGTCGGTTGTCGATGAAATACGGGCAGTGAAACAGACGCTCCCCGATCACACCATAGCTCTCGTAGAAATGCCGGTTGGCCTGTCCGATCGTCAAGAACCCCACGTACTGTCGCAGCAGCAGCTGATGCAGT
>CAYMHN010000787.1:0-1828 GCA_964390235.1 uncultured Candidatus Competibacteraceae bacterium | reverse complement strand
ATTTCGGAACCTTGCTGGGCCGCGACGCCGGGGTCGCGCTGCTGACGGCCATGAGCGCGATGAAGCTGCTGGAAGCCGAGCACGAACGGGATGGACGGGTGCTACTGATCCTGGCTTATCTGCTGCTGATGGCGAATCTGCTGTTCAGTCAGGAAATCCCCATGGTGCTGTACCTGATCGCGGCCGTCACCCTGCTGGTGGCGGCGCAGCTGGTGGTGCAGCGGGGCGGGCGGGGTCTGCCGGTCCGGGCCGCCCTGGGCGAGAGCGCTCGGCTGCTGGTGCTGGCCCTGCCGGTCATGCTGATCTTGTTCGTCCTGTTTCCACGCATTCCCGGGCCGCTCTGGCAGTTGCCGGACGATGCCCGCGCCGGTCTGACCGGTCTGGATGACGAGATGTCGCCCGGCTCCATCGATCAGCTGATCCGCTCCGGCCAGGTGGCATTCCGGGTCCGGTTTCCCGATCAGCGTCCGGCAACTTCCCAGCTTTACTGGCGGGGTCCGGTGCTGTGGCGCTATGACGGGGGTAGCTGGCGGGCGGGCGACGAGCTGCTGCGCGAGCAATTGCCCTATAGTCCGCTGGGCGAACCGATCGCCCAGCGCATCACCCTGGAGCCGCATGGCCGCCGCTGGCTGTTCGCCCTGGACCGGCCGGGCAGCCTGCCGGCCCAGACCGTGTTCACCGCGACCTATCAATTGCGGCGGCGCAACCCGGTCGAGCAGCGGTTGCAATACAATGTCCAGTCCTACAACGCCCATCGCAGCATGGGGCTGTCCGACTCCGAACGGCGCCGCCATCTGCAATTGCCCGAGGACATCAATCGCCGCTCGCGGGAGCTGGCCCTGGGCTGGCGACAAGCGGTCGGTTCGCCGCAGGCCGTGGTGCAGGCGGCGCTGGCGTATCTGCGCGAACAGCCGTTCTACTACACCCTGGAGCCACCCCTGCTGGACGGGCGGGATCAGGTCGATCAGTTCCTGTTCGAGACCCGACGCGGCTTTTGCGAGCACTATGCCGGCAGTTTCACGGTACTGATGCGGGCCGCCGGCATTCCGGCGCGGGTGGTGCTGGGCTATCAGGGCGGCGAGTGGAACGGCGACTATCTGATCGTGCGCCAGTCCGATGCCCACGCCTGGGTCGAGGTCTGGCTGGACGAGCAGGGCGGTTGGGTGCGGGTCGATCCGACCGCCGCTATCGCCCCGCAGCGGATCGAGCAGGGCATCTACGCGGCGCTGGAAGACCCGGACCTGCTGCCCTTCATGTCGCGCCGCGGCAGCGACCAGCAGTGGCTGCGCGACCTGGCCCTGACCTGGGATACGGTCAACAATGCCTGGAACCTGTGGGTGCTGGCCTACGGCCCGGAGCGCCAGCGCGAGTTTCTGTCGGGCCTGGGGCTGGGTCGGATCGAGTGGCGCGAGATGTTGCTGGGCATGACCTTGCTGCTGAGCCTGGTCGCGCTTGCGGCCTTCGGCCACCTGGCCTGGCGGCGGTATAAGCGGCAGGACGCGGTGGCGCGCAGCTACCAGAGGTTGTGCGCCCGGCTGTCGCGTCAAGGCTTGCCGCGCCTGGCCAATGAGGGTCCGTTGGCCTACGCGGAACGGGTGGCTCAAGCGCGACCCGATCTGGCCGATGGCGTGCGCCGCGCCTGCCGACTCTATGCCCGCTTGCGCTATCGCGACCCCGATCCGGAGGGTTTGCGGCAGCTGCGCCGCCTGACGCGGCCTTGACCAGGTCAGATAGGCAGTAGTGTAGGATGCGGTGACGCAGGAACCGCATCGGTCGCGAATGATGCGGTTCGTTCCTCACCACATCCTACTACCTGCGTATATAGCCG
>CAYMHN010000786.1:0-1829 GCA_964390235.1 uncultured Candidatus Competibacteraceae bacterium | reverse complement strand
CGGGCCAAGCCACGCGAGCGGTCACAGTCAGGACATTTCAGGCATGAAGAACAGCACTGCACGGCGAGCCCTGGAACTGCGCGATGCGCTCGAGAACGACATCGTCAACGGGCGTTTGCAGCCCGGAACCCGGCTCGACGAAATGAGTCTGGCCGAACGCTTCCAGGTGTCCCGCACACCGATTCGGGAAGCATTCCAGCATCTGTCCGCGGCCGGTCTGGTCGAGATCCTGCCCAAGCGGGGAGCTTTCGTTACCCGAATCGGCCTTCCTCAGCTGGTCGAGATGTTCGAGGTCATGGCCGAACTGGAAGCGATGTGTGGTCGCTTGGCGGCGCGTCGTATCTCGGAAGCCGAAAGTGCCGAGTTGCTGGCGGCCCACGAGTCCTGCCGCAAGGCCGCCGAGCGGGGAGACGCGGACGCCTACTACTACGACAACGAACGATTTCACAATGTGATCTATCAAGCCAGCCGCAATCGTTTTCTGGCCCAGCAGACCCGGCAGCTGCATGCTCGGCTCAAGCCCTACCGGCGGCTACAGCTTCGCGTCCGCAATCGGGTCGCCCGGTCACTGGCCGAGCATCAGGGTATCGTCGATGCAATCCTTGCCGGGGACGAAGCGCTGGCCGAGTCCTGCATCAAGCAGCATATCCTGATCCAGGGCGAGCGCTTCGCCGATTTCGTCGCTTCGGTGTCCACCGTATCAACCACGGCCACTGGCGATGAGCTGCACCTGAGTCCCTGATGAAGCCCGCCCGCGGCGGCGGTTCGGCATGTGTTCAGCTGCGCTTGATGATCGATGCTGGATGAAAACGCATTCCGGCATGTCCGTGGTCTGAAAAAAGTCGTCCGTATTCTGAAAGACGCGAATCCTGCTCGGTGTTTAGCATCCGGCAGGTACCCGAGCCCTCGGTTGCGCTGAGGCCGGGTAATGACACCAAACCATATTCCGCACGAGGAGTTGAAGATAATGCTGCACAAAGCTGCAACCATCGTCGCGAGCGCCATTATGATACTCGCATCCGTAACCGCGAATGCCGCACCGCCATTCAACGTGCCGCCGCCGTTCGCCGGACCGCCGCACGGACAGGTGGTCACGATAGACCATGGCGTTCCCCACAGCTCGACCGTTCCAGCCATTGATGGCGAAGATGTTTTGCTGTTCGTTCGGGAGCTGAAGAGAAGCAACCTGCCGCCGGGACAGTCTCGTGGTTCGGTGCTGTTCGTCCACGGGGCGTCGGTGCCCATCGTCCCGGCGTTCGATTTCGGTTACCAGGATTACAGTTGGGCCAGGTTCCTTGCCGAAGCCGGTCTCAACGTGTTCCTGCTGGATCTCAACGGTTACGGGTTCTCGCCCCGGCCGCTGATGACCAATCCCTGCAATGCGAGTTCGGCCAACCAGGTGGGCAACTTGATCCCCAACCCGCTGGATGCAACCTGCACGCGGGAGTATGACTTCATCCTGAACACCTTGGCATCCGAGCGGGACGAGATCGACTCCGCGGTCGAATTCATCCGCGCGCTGCGCGGCGTGGATCGTGTCAGCCTGGTTGGCTACTCGCAGGGCGGGATGCGAGCCGGTACCTATGCCTCGCTCAACCCGGATAAAGTGGAGAAATTGATCATCTTCGCCACCTGCTGCTACAGCCGGTTCGGTTCAAGCAATCCGCCGGCTCAGGTGCCGGCAACCGGGTTCCCGCTGAACATCGTCAATTACAATACCCTGGTCAACATCCGCTGGCTCCCCAATGCGACGTGCTTTGATCAAGTCGAGCCCGGGGTGGAACAGCTGGCATGGAACGACATCATGCGCTTCGACCCGCTCGGCTCCA
>CAYMHN010000785.1:0-1843 GCA_964390235.1 uncultured Candidatus Competibacteraceae bacterium | reverse complement strand
ATGTGGGCAACCATCGTCGACCGCGACGGCGTGGTCTGCGCCGTGGCCTTTTCCGGTGGCGATCGAGGCGCCCAATGGCCCGGCAGCCGAGTGATCTCGGCCCAGAAGGCCAACACCGCCAATGCCTTCAGTCTCGACGGGCTGGCCCTGTCGACTGCCAATCTGTACTCGGCGGTGCAGCCCGGCGGCAGCCTGTACGGCTTGCAGCACAGCAACCCGGTCAATACCGAGGTGGCCTATGCGGGAGATGGCGATGACTATGGCACTGACAGTGACCCGATGGTCGGCTTCAAGATCGGCGGTGTCAACGTGTTCGGTGGTGGTCTCGGTCTGTACGATGGCGGCGAGGTGGTCGGCGGCGTGGGGGTGAGCGGCGATACCTCTTGTGCCGATCACATGATTGCCTGGCGGGTACGCGACAACCTGGGCCTGGATGATCTGGATGGCACAGGTGGCGTAAGCGGTGATCCCGCGCATCCGGACAATATCATCTACGATATCAAAGCCGGACCAGGTAACAGTGGCCTCGGCCTGCCCAAGAGTGCCAGCGGTTTCGGTCATCCGACCTGTCTCAACACGGGCGATGAAACGGCGCTTCCAGCGGTTCAATAACCCTTGACCCGATTGCACGGCGGCCCTGCGGGGCCGCTTTTTCATGCCCTTGACCATCGGTATCAGTTCGGTAGGGTGGGCACTTGCTGCCCACGCGGATACTGAATACGCCGAATAGATCAAGTTCGTCCCACCCACGGTGGCCGCCTATGGCGGCAAGTACCTGGCCCGCGGCGGTCGTACCGAGACCCTGGAAGGCGACTGGTCGCCGCAGCGCCTGGTGCTGTTCGAGTTCGCCAGCATCGAACGGGTCAGCGCCTGGCTGGAGTCCCCCGAATACCAACCGGTCCACCGGATGCGCCACCGCGCCGCCCGCACCCGGATGGTGGCGATTGAGGGTGTGCCGCCGGGGTGATTCTGCATTTGATGCCTTTGCTTGTAGGGGGGATAAGCGCAGCGCATCCACCTTGTGTCTGTTCCAGCAGCGCTTTGATCAGGTCGGTTCGCTTCACCCGACTTCCAGCTCTTCGACCTTCTTGATACCGGGGATGTCTCCGGAAGAAAACTCCTCGAACAGGTCCCGGAGATGGTCTCTCAGGTCATCAAGGTCTTCCCCTTGGGTCAAGTGATCCGGGTAATCGTTCAGATAGCCTAGATACTTTCCGTCCGATTCTTTCCAGTACGTGTACTTGATCTTCATAACAATAAACCCGGATGCCCGAACCCAGACTCGATTCGAAACCCGATTATAGACCATGACCGTACTGACATGGCTGGGTTGAAGCCTTCGACCGGATACCCGGCTTTCGGTACGATAGTGCGGTGTGACGGACTGCCACCTCTTGACCTCAAGCCCGCTTGAGGCCATATCCTCGCCATCTCTCCATCACCGGGTCGGAACATGAGCGCATCCCTGGACACCGAGGCCGGCGCCGCGCCGGTGGCGCGGGCGGAACAGGCGCGCGGCGATTTCGCCGTCGTCGCCGAACTGCTGCCTTATCTGCGCCCCTATTCGGGGCGTATCGCGCTGGCCCTGGGTCTGATTCTGGTGGCCAAGCTGTGCAATCTGCTGGTGCCGTTGGTGCTCAAGGAGATCGTCGATGGGCTGAACGTCGAGGCCAGCCTGCTGATCCTGCCGGTCGGCCTGCTGCTGGCCTATGGCGCGGCTCGGATCGGGGTCACTCTGTTCACCGAACTGCGCCAGATCGTGTTCGCCCGGGTCATGGCGCGGACCTCGCGCCAGGTCACGCTCCAGGTGTTCCGCCACCTGCACGGGCTGAGCCTGCGGTTC
>CAYMHN010000784.1:0-1849 GCA_964390235.1 uncultured Candidatus Competibacteraceae bacterium | reverse complement strand
GCGTCGAGTTCAACCAGCAGGCGCAGAAAATCACCCAGGAGTCGTTCCAGGCCGCTGCCAAGAAAGCCGCCTGAAACGACATGCACTGATCCAAGGAATCGGATCGCAAGCCACTACCGCAGGGTAGTGGCTTTTTTTGGTTAGCGGTACACTATTGAAAATCGGCCTTGATGGCGGGCCACCGTATGACGGGCCACCATGAACCAATGCTGCGATAAGCGCCGCGTGCTTGTCCTGGCCTTGCTGATCCCCTGGGCGATGGCGGCGAGCACCGAACCCTTCGACTGGGGCTTGCCACCCTGGATGGAACCACCACCAGTGCCGGCGGACAATCCGATGACCCAAGCCAAGGTCGATCTCGGCCGCCGACTGTTCTACGACCCGCATCTTTCCGGGTCGAGCTACATCAGCTGTTCGAGATGCCATGACCCGACCAAGGGCTTCTCCGACGGCCGCCCGCGCGCGGTGGGCGTCACCGGGCAATTCCACCCGCGCAACAGCCCCGGCCTCGCCAACGTGGCCTATCAGCGCGCCCTCACTCGGGCCAGGCCCGAACCCATGACGCTGGAAGAGCAGGTGCGCATCCCGCTGTTCAGTAAGCATCCCATCGTCGAGATGGGTGTCAGCGGCTTCGAAACCAGCGTATTGACCCACTTCGCGAACTATCCGGGATACCCTCAGCGATTCGCCGCGGCCTTCCCCGAGCGCGACGGCGAGATCTCCTTCGACACCATTGCCAAGGCCCTGGCCGCCTTCCAGCGCACCCTGATCTCGGCCCGCTCCGATTACGACCGGTTTCACTACGCCGGCGAGCAGGATGCGATGTCGGCCGCCGCACTTCGGGGCGGGGCCCTGTTCTTCAGCGAACGCCTCAATTGCGGCGCCTGTCACTCCGGGCCGCACTTCACCGACGCCATCCCGCACCCCCGCTTCCACAACACGGGGCTGTACGATCTGGACGGTACCGGGGCCTTGCCGGTGGGCAATCAAGGTCTGATCGAGCACACCGGCAAACCCGAGGACATGGGTCGGTTCCGCACGCCCTCGCTGCGCAATGTCGCACTCACCGCACCGTATATGCATGACGGTTCGGTCGCCACGCTGGAAGCCGTCATCGAACACTATGCGGCCGGCGGTCGCGCCGGCCTCACCGGTTCGCCCTCCCCGCTGGCCTCCCCGCTGATCCGTGGCTTCCGGCTGAGCGATACCGAACAGGCAGATCTGGTGGCTTTTCTGGAGAGTCTGACTGATCGGACCTTCGTGGAAGACCCGCGCCACCATACGCCGTTTCGCTGACACGTATATATGTGATCATCATACCTGCCTGATCGGCTACTCCTTGACAATCCGCATCGACGAACCGAATCCCGGCTCGCCGGCTCGCGACTGGACGCACACAACTCCGTAGACTCTACGCAGACACCTCGGATCGGGGGTGTTCAAGAAAGAAGCGCAGCATCTGTTGCGTCGCGTCAGGTCCTTTCGGGTCGGTGTATGAACCACGGCAACTCCCACCCGACCACGCATGGCCGGCCCCGTGTATGAGCCAATGCTCGGCGACGGCCGGCCCCTTGCCCTGATGGTAAATCGTGCGCGTGTAGGCATAACCATTCGACACCTGACCTTGCTCTACGGTCACGAGCGGATCGTGTCCGGCCCGCGCCGAGGTAGCGCCTGCGCACTGCACGATCACCTGGTCGCCGTTACCCGGATGGACGGTGGTATCCCGATCGCCGTGGAACACAATAACCGGAACGGGATGCGCCCCGGCGAGCGTATTTGCTTGCCGTCCGATCGAGGTTGCTCCGCCCTGGTGCATCGCCGCCAGCGCTGATGGCAGGTCGCCCGC
>CAYMHN010000783.1:0-1852 GCA_964390235.1 uncultured Candidatus Competibacteraceae bacterium | reverse complement strand
GCGCGCGAACTGGATGTGGAGACCAAGACCCTGCGCCCCGAGGTCGAGCGCTATCTGCAACAGCTGAACTGGCCCGGCAACGTCCGCCAGCTCGAAAACCTGTGCCGCTGGTTGACGGTCATGGCTTCCGGCCGGGATATCCACTTGGCCGACCTGCCGCCGGATATCCGCGTGCCCGCCAGCCTCAGCCCGGAACAGCCCCAGGAATGGGACCGGGCGCTGCGCCTGTGGGCCAGACAGCGTCTGGGTCAAGGCACCCGACCGCTGCTGGACAGCGCCTTGCCGACCTTCGAACGCACCTTGATCAACGTCGCCCTGGAGCATACCGGCGGCCACCGCCAGGAGGCGGCCCGGCTGCTGGGCTGGGGGCGCAACACCCTGACCCGCAAGATCAAGGAGTTGCAACTCGAATGATCAGCTCCCTCCGATAAACCCCTGCTGGCGCCAGGCCTCGTAGACCATGACGGCGACGGCATTGGACAGATTCAGGCTGCGACTGCCGGCCCGCATGGGAATCCTGATGCGTTGCGCCGGATCCAGCGCATCCAGGACAGGGGCCGGCAAGCCCCGGCTTTCCGGGCCGAACAGCAGCACATCACCCGGCCGGAACTCCACCTCCGTGTACAGCCGCCGCCCCTTGGTGGTGCAGGCCCGGATCCGGCGTCCCTCCAGCGCCCGCAAGAAAGCCGCATGGTCCGGATGGCAGCGGAGGGTCGTCAGTTCATGGTAGTCCAACCCGGCGCGGCGCAGCCGTTTCTCATCCAGCTGAAAGCCGAGTGGCTCGATCAGGTGCAGGGTGCAGCCGGTATTGGCACAGAGCCGGATCACGTTACCGGTATTGGGTGCGATCTCGGGTTCGTAGAGGGCTACCTCGAACATGCTTGGGCGATTTCCTGGAAAAAATATCCCGCTCAGTCCGTCTACCCTGAACAGTAGGGTGCGCACCGCGCACCATCAGGGCCGGTGCGCGGTGCGCACCCTACCGACTTTCGCATTGACAAGTCCGCACAGTAACACATAACCTGTGTTCATGAAAAACATCACTCTAAGCGTCAACGAAACGGTACTGGCCGCAGTGCGCCGTCATGCCGCCGAGCACGACACGACCGTCAATGCCCTGGTGCGGGAATACCTGAGCCATCTTGCTCAGCACGAGCAAAAGGCACGGTTGGCCCGTCAGCGGCTGCGCGAACTCAGTGAGCAATCCCCGGCCCGGCTCGGCGAACGAAACTGGCGTCGCGACGATTTGCATGATCGCTGAAGTCTTCCTGGACACCAACATCCTGGTTTATGCCGCTACCGGCCGGGCGGCCGAAGAAACCAAGCGGTTGCGGTCCCTGGAACTGATCGAGCGGGAGAATTTCGGCCTCTCGGCGCAGGTGCTGCAGGAGTTTTACGTGACGGTATGCTGCAAGGTAGCCGTGCCCCTGAGTCCCGAGCAGGCCCTGGAATGGATCGAGCAATTCGAATCCTTCCCCTGCCTCGCCATCGACTCCCGACTGGTCAAGATTGCCGTCGAACTCAGCGAACGCTATCGTATTTCCTACTGGGACGGCGCCATCATCGCAGCGGCCGGAGCCCTGGGCGCGACTACGCTGTTCAGCGAGGACCTCAACCACGGGCAGTGCTACGGTAACGTACAAGTACACAATCCTTTCCGTACCGATTGATGTTTCAGCCAACGCTTATCCTGCCGCCTCACTTCGATTAGACTGTCGCTCTTTGCACAGGCGGCGGCAGCATGCAGGAACTGGTCGAACGCATCAAAACCGAGGGCCGTCATGTCGGCGGCGGCATCGTCAAGGTCGATGGCTTTCTCAATCATCAGGTCGATCCCGCGCTCACCGATCGC
>CAYMHN010000782.1:0-1852 GCA_964390235.1 uncultured Candidatus Competibacteraceae bacterium | reverse complement strand
GGCAAGATACGCAACACATGTTCAGTGTATTCGCACCGGCGTGTCAGATGGGCGGGCGCGAGGCAGGGTGCGTCCGCGATGGCGAAGCGACGGTTCTCGGGGCATCCGGTACGGGCGCCGGGCCGGTAGAGCTGACCGGTCTGGCGGGCGCGCCGTTCGGCGTTCAGCATCGGGCCGAAGTCGCGACCCAGCAGGGCGACCATGAAGACGAAGGCCAGGGCCAGGATCGGGTAGTAGTTATAGGCCAGGGCGTTGAGGAAAATCGAATAGGCGGATTCCTGGATCTCGTCGATCTGGGCCACGGACGAGCCGATCAGGCCGACCTGGAAACCGATCCAGGTGGTGACCAGGGCGATGGTCGCCACCGGAGCGGCGGTGGAATCGACGATATAGGCCAGCTTCTCGCGCGAAATCCGCAGCCGGTCGGTGATCGGTCGCATGGTGTTGCCGACGATCAGGGTGTTGGCGTAATCGTCGAAGAAAATGCCCAGACCCAGGACGCCGGTGGTGACCTGACCGCGACGCGGGGTGCTCGCCCAGCCCACCACGGCATGCACGATGCCGGCGGTACCGCCGTTCTTGGAGATGATGCCGACCATGCCGCCGATCATCAGCGAGAACAGGATCACCGACAGATGGTCGCTGTCGTTGAGCGCCTTGAGGGTGTATTCGGTGAAGGTATCCAGCAGGCCGAACCAGACCGCGCTGGGGACCAGACCGTAGGCCAGGATGGCGCCCAGCCAGATGCCGAGAAACAGCGCCGGAATGACCTGGCGCAGGACCAGGGCGATGACGATGGCGATCAGCGCCGGCAGGATCGCCACCCAGCCCGGCAGGGTGCTGGTGCTGGCGCTGGCGCTGGTGTCACCGACCGCGGCCTGGACGGTGACCGTCCCGCTGGTGGTCACCACGTCGGCGATGGTGGCCTCGCCGTCGCTGAGCGTGCCGGCATGCTGCTGGCCGTCCACGGTCAGCACGACTTCGCTGCCGTCCTCGACCCCGGTCGCCTTGACGTTGACCTCGAAGGGTACATTTTGCAGCACCACGCGCGGCAGCTCGATTTCCAGGGCCGACTCCTGGGCCAGGGCCGCGCCGCCCCAGAGCAGCAACCAAGCAAGCAGCGCCATACCCAGTGCTGCACGAACCGATCTCGGGAAGTTGTTATACATTTTGCGCTAGCTCCTCTAGAGGATTTTTATCGTTGGAGTCCTACTTGGCTCATGAATCCAGGTATAGACCATAACCGGCGTTCTGCATAGGGGGGAGCCGACCTCAAGGAGAGGTACGTGGCAGTGGGTGATGCGGGGATGGTTGCGCGAGGCGTCGGAGTCAACGCCTCGCCGGGGCATGGTTACTCGGTCTTGCTGAATTCCTGGTAGGCCTCCAGGGCATGGGCGGCGTACATCAACGAGGGGCCGCCGCCCATGTACACCGCCGCACCCAGGGTCTCGGACACTTCGGCGCGGCTGGCGCCCAGCTTGACCAGGGCCTGGACGTGGAAGCCGATGCAGTCGTCGCAGCGCACCACCACGGAAATCGCCAGCGCGATCAACTCCTTGGTCTTGCGGTCCAGGGTGCCGTCGACAGTAGCCGCTCCGGCCAGGGTACCGAAGGCCTTGGTGACGTTCGGCACGTCCTCGCGCAAGGCGCCAAGATGGTGGGTGGTGTTGCGGGTCAGGTCGGTGTAGTTGTGGGACATGGTCGCGCTCCGTTGATTGGTTGACTATTCCCATGATCCCGGTATCGAGACCGTCCCACCTTGAGTGAAATCAAGAATCGGTTTATTCGATGGGTTCTCGAAGTCGATCAGCCGCGCGCGGCCGCCGCGCGTTTCGCCCCGAAATAGACAGCG
>CAYMHN010000781.1:0-1856 GCA_964390235.1 uncultured Candidatus Competibacteraceae bacterium | reverse complement strand
GATGTGCATGCCGCGCGCGAGGTAGGCCTCGACGAAGGTGAAGCCGTTGGCCAGGGTGAAGGCGAGTTGGCTGATCGGGTTGGCGCCGGCCTCGGCGATGTGGTAGCCGGAGATCGACACCGAGTAGAAATTGCGTACCTGGTGATGGATGAAATACTCCTGGATATCGGCCATCATCTTCAGGGCGAATTCGGTGGAGAAGATGCAGGTGTTCTGACCCTGGTCCTCTTTCAGAATATCGGCCTGCACCGTGCCGCGCACATTCTCCAGGGTCCAGGCCCGGATCTTGTCGATCTCGTCGTCGGTCGGCGGACGGTTGTTGTCGCGCTCGAACCTGGCCAGTTGCTGGTCGATGGCGGTGTTGAGAAACATCGCCAGAATGGTCGGCGCCGGGCCGTTGATGGTCATCGACACCGAAGTGTTCGGCGCGCACAGATCGAAGCCATCGTACAGCGCCTTCATGTCTTCCAGGGTAGCGATGGAGACCCCCGAATTGCCGACCTTGCCGTAGATGTCGGGGCGCTCGTCGGGGTCGAAACCGTACAGGGTGACCGAGTCGAAGGCCGTGGACAGGCGCTTGGCCTCGGAATCCCTGGACAGGTAATGAAATCGGCGGTTGGTGCGGAAGGCATCGCCCTCGCCGGCGAACATCCGGGTCGGGTCCTCGTTCTCGCGCTTGAAGGCGAACACGCCGGCGGTATAAGGAAAGCTGCCGGGCAGATTTTCCTTGAGCAGAAAGCGCAGTAGCTCTCCGTGATCCCGGTAACGGGGCAGGGCGACCTTGGCGATACTGTTGCCGGACAGGGTTCGGTGGCGTAGCCGGGTACGGATTTCCCGGTCGCGGATGCGCACCACGTATTCCTCGCCGGTATAGCTCTCCACCACCCGGGGCCATTGATCGATCAGCTTGCGGGCCCGGGGATCGATTCCGGCTTCGGTCTGTTCCAGCAGCGCATCCAGTTCGCCGGTGTCGGTGTGCTGCAACAGTTCTCTGACGGCGCGCAGCTGTTGACGGCGGTGCATCAGCGCGGTCTGTTCCTCGATGCTGCGGTGATAGCCGCGCACGGTGTCGGCGATCTCGGCCAGATAGCGGACCCGCGCCGGCGGCACCACCGCTACGCTGGCCGAGGAATGCCGCACCTCGACCGGCTCCAGCTGGTGACCGTCGGCCGTCAGGCCATGCTGTTCCAGCAGGGGCAGCAGGCCCTGATACAGGGCGGTGACGCCGTCATCGTTGAACCGGGATGCGATCGTACCGAATACCGGCATGCCTTCGGGGGAGGCGGTGAAGTCCCCGCGATTGCGCTGGACCTGCTTGCTGACATCGCGCAGCGCATCCCGGGCACCCTTGCGGTCGAACTTGTTGATCGCCACCGCGTCGGCGAAGTCCAGCATGTCGATCTTTTCCAGCTGCGAGGCGGCGCCGAACTCCGGCGTCATCACATACAGCGAGACTTCGCAGAAGGGGACGATGGCCGCGTCACCCTGGCCGATGCCGGAGGTCTCGACGATGATCAGATCAAAGCCGGCCAGCTTGCAGGCGGCGATGATATCGGCCAGGTTCTTCGGTACTTCGGTACCGGCGGCACGGGTAGCCAGCGAACGCATGTAGATGTGCTCGCCGTCGATGGCGTTCATGCGGATACGATCGCCCAGCAGCGCGCCACCGGTCTTGCGGCGTGAGGGGTCTACCGCGATGATGGCGAGCTTGAGTCGGTCGTCCAGGTCCAGTCGAAAGCGGCGTACCAGTTCATCGGTCAGCGAGGACTTGCCGGCGCCGCCGGTGCCGGTGATGCCGAGCACCGGTATGGCCATCTGCTCCGCAACCCGCTCGCGCAGTTGCGCTAGCGGTGATT
>CAYMHN010000780.1:0-1857 GCA_964390235.1 uncultured Candidatus Competibacteraceae bacterium | reverse complement strand
CGCGGCGTCCAGCGGCTCCAGGGACACGCAGTCGGTGGGCAGTGGGCCGGGCTCGCCGCGATTCAAGGTCCAGGGATCGAGGCGCTGCCGGTCCAGATACAGGGCCGGAGTGGCGAGGGAGAAGCGGATGGCGTCGGGCATGGGTTCGGGTTTCGGGATAAGGTGGATTCAAGAACGCGACCGGCTCAGTTCGAACAGGCGGAAGCTCCGGTTTTCGGCACAGGTAATGACGCGCCGGAAATGCCTCGTGGCCAGTCGTTGCAACGGTATGAAGCGATTCACGACGAATAACGCTTGGCCGTGGGGGGCGAGCAGGCGGGCCGCGGCGGCCAGAAACCGGTCGCTCAGCTCGCCATGGTGATCGAAACCGCGATGGAACGGCGGGTTGCAGACCACGGCGTCGAAACGTTCCTCCAGCGTATCCCCGCAGTCACCGGCGATGACCTCGCCCGCTACGCCATGGCGGGCGAAATTGGCCCGGCAGGCGAGCAGGGCGGCGGCGTTGTTGTCGGTGGCGACGATCCGCTCGATGCCGTGACGGTGGGCCATGAGGGCGAGATAACCGTAGCCGCAGCCCAGATCCAGCAGTGTCCGCGGTGGTTTCGGGAACCGCTCCAGCCAGGTCGGCAACCGGTCGGCCAGCAGAGCGCTGCCCCGATCGATCTTGTCCCAGCCGAACACGCCGGGTTTGCTGAGCAGTTCGATACCCTGCGGTTCGGCTATCGGACGGAGACGGGTGTAGTCACGATCGTCCAGTCGCGGGCCGGCCGTGACCTCGGTCCGGATCAGACGCCCGAGATATACCGAGCCCTGTTTGCGGATTTCCGGCCTGCTGCCGAACCGGGTGCCCGCCTTGTCGCAATAGGTCCGGATGCCTTCGTCCTTGGCTCCGGCCAGCCATAATTCGCCACCCGGAGCCAGCAGCCGCCAGGCGCTGTTGATCAGATGATGAACCACGGGTTTTTCCTTGGATACCCGGTAATGGACGCGCTGCCAGCTGGTTGGCGGCAGATCCTCGCAGGAGAAGTCGCTGAACCGGGCATCCACGCCGGCGGCTTCCAGGTCGCGCCAGACATCGTAGCGGTTGCAGATCACCCGGCAATCGGGCCGGCGCAGCGGGGCGGGGTCGATACCCGCCAACTGCTCGTCGGCGAACCATAGCACTGGCCCTATTTCAATGGTATCGTGCAATTCAGTATGATCGCCGTTAAATTGCATGTATATTAGCGGTAATGGGAAAAATATACAAAAGACGACTTCCTCTGCCCGAATCGCCTTCTACCAGTTTTTTCCTTTGGGGGCCGCGGCAGACCGGAAAAACCACGCTGCTCAGGTCGCGCTACCCGGATGCCTGGCGCATCGATCTGCTCAAGACCGATGAGCTGATGCGTTACCTGAGGACGCCTTCGTTGCTGCGTGAAGAAGCCGCTGCGCTTGCGCCCGGGAAGCTGATCGTGATCGACGAGATCCAGAAGGTCCCGGTGCTGCTGGATGAAATCCATTATCTGATCGAGGAACAACGCCGCGTCTTCGCCTTGTGCGGCTCCAGTGCCAGAAAAGTCCGTCGTGGAAAAGCGAACCTGCTCGGCGGCCGGGCGGCCCGCTATGAGCTGTTCGGATTGACGGTAGCGGAACTGGGGGAAGATTTTTCCATCGAGCATTTCGTCAACACGGGACCGCTTCCCGCCCACTATGGCGCGGAGCAACCGCGTCTTACCCTGCGCGCCTATGTGGACGATTATCTGCGGGAGGAAATCCTGGAAGAGGGGCTGACCCGGAGCCTGCCCGTATTTTCGGATTTTCTCCGGGTGGCGGCGATCGGCGATACGGAGGTGCTGAACATGACGAACGTCGCCC
>CAYMHN010000779.1:0-1864 GCA_964390235.1 uncultured Candidatus Competibacteraceae bacterium | reverse complement strand
CCGGCGGTGGCCGCGGCCTCCAGCTGGCGCTGGTGCTCGTTGTCATGGCAGTACAGGCAGAGCAGTTCCCAGTTGCTGCCGTCGGGCGGGTTGTTGTCGTGGTCGTGATCGCGGTGGTGAACGGTCAGTTCATGCAGATTGATACGGCTGAACTCGCGCGCGCAGCGCCCGCAGATCCAGGGGTAGAGCTTCAGCGCCTGCTCCCGGTACCCCTGCTCGCGCTGCTCGCGGCTGCGCCGGGCGGTAGCTACCGCCTGGTCCAGTCGACTACCACCGGTCGGTTTTCTGGATCGCATGACATGCTCCCCAAGGCTGGATCGCGCTCAGTATAACGGGACTTCCGGTCCAGCGTCTGCACCGGCATGGCGCGCGGCAGCTCCGGCGGCAGTTCCGCCTGCTCCGGGGGTACGGCCCGCAGGGTCCATGGAGGTTCCAGGAGTTCCGCGGGCGGCGTGGTTTCCGAGGGGATCAGGAACAGACCTCGGTGGCGGGTCCACAGACCCAGCGAGCGACTGCCGGTCCAGCGCACCAGGGGGGCGGCCAGCAGCAGACCGGCGAAGATCGGGGTCAACCACCAGAAGAACACGGGACTGTAGATCAGGGTCAATCCCGCCCACGGCAGGCCGATGGCCGTGATCCAGGCGGTATGGCGCCAGGCTTCGCCCCGGGTCGGGCCACGTCCATCACGGTTCTGGGGCGCCCAGACGACGTTGTGCCCCCGTAGCACGCCGAGCACGAAGCGGGCGTGATACAGCATCATCAGGGGCGCGATCAGGATCGCGAACAGCATTTCCAGCCCGGCACTCAGCAGCAGCCGCGGGCCGCCGCCAAACGCCTGGCGCTGGCGCAGCAGGGCCAGTGTCAATCCCAGCAGCTTGGGCAGCAGCAGCAGGGCCAGGGTCACGGCCAGCAGCGAGATGATCAGGCCGGTCTTGGCGATGGGCCAGTCGGGAAACAGCTGATAGCCGTCGTGGAAGAACCGATCGGTACCGGTGCTGCGCAGCATGGCGTCCAAGGTGCTGACCAGCAACATCAGCAGCCACAGCAGCGAGGCGATATAGGCCGTCGCGCCGAGCAGGAAATGCAGCCGGCTCAGCGGGTGCAGGCCGGGGGCCGCCAGCAGCTTCAGGTGTTGCAGATTGCCCTGGGTCCAGCGGCGGTCGCGCTTGGCATAGTCCAGGACATTGGCCGGCACCTCCTCGTAACTGCCGCCCATGGCCGGCATCAGGTAAACCCGCCAGCCGGCGCGGCGCAGCAGGGCGGCCTCGACGAAATCGTGGCTGAGGATCTCGCCGCCCAGCGGAGGACGGCCCGGCAGCACCGGCAGACCGCAGTGCTCGGTGAAGGCCCGGGTCCGGAGGATGGCGTTATGGCCCCAGTAATTGGCCGCGCCACCTTGCCAGAAGCTCTGTCCGGTCGCCAGCATGGGGCTGTACAGCGCGGCGGCGAACTGCACCAGCCGGCCGAACAGCGTGCTCTGGCGGGCCGGCAGGGGCACGGTCTGGATCAGGCCGGCCTCGGGCCTGGCCTGCATGGCGCGCACCAGTTCGACCAGGGTCGCGCCACGCATGATGCTGTCGGCATCCAGTACCACCATATAGTCGTAATGCGCCCCCCAGCGCCGGCAGAAATCGGCGATATTGCCGGCCTTGCGGCCGCTGTTGGGGCTGCGATGCCGATAGTACAGCTTCGGGTGAGCGAAGCGCTGGCGCAGGGCGGCCCAGGCAGCCTGCTCCTCGCGGGCGATGGCCGGGTCGGTGGTGTCGCTGAGCAGGTAGACATCGAACCGCCCGGCCTGGCCGGTGTCGGCCAGGGAGCGCAGCATGGCGGCCAGGCCGCTCATCACCCGCGCCGGGTCTTCGTT
>CAYMHN010000778.1:0-1875 GCA_964390235.1 uncultured Candidatus Competibacteraceae bacterium | reverse complement strand
GGCCGCGCCGAGGGTGGATCGAGAAAAATCGCCACTTCCCGCAACAACCGTCCTTGCTGCCAGCTCAGCTCGATCAGAAAATTGAGCAACGGCTCTCGAATCGGCTGGTTCGACAGCAAGCGAATGAACTGCCGCCCGTCGCGGCTTTCCAGTCGATAGTTGAAGGCTGTCGAGCGGGCGTCGATATTGCCTTCCAGCGACTGGGTGGCCAATCTGATCGTCAGGCTATCCAGATCGCCGGGTTGAACCGACAGCAGTTCGATTTGTGCATCCAGGCGTTGGTTGAGCGCCGAATCGACCCGCAGCTGACCCAGGCCCAGCGCCTGGGCCAGACCCGGTAGCAGGACACCGGCCAACAACATCCATTGGATCAGTCTATGACGACCTTGCTTCATAGCGCTCGTCCGATGGTCAGCGCTCCAGTAGAATCCGCAGCATCCGCCGCAGAGGCTCCGCCGCACCCCACAGCAACTGATCGCCACAGGTAAAGGCGCTCAGATACTCGCCACCCATGGCCAGCTTGCGCAAACGCCCCACCGGTATCTGCATGTGGCCGGTCACGGCCGCCGGGGTCAGTTCACTCAGACTGGCCTCGCGCTGGTTGGGAATCACCCGCACCCAGTCGTTGGCGGTGCCGAGGATCTCGGTGATTTCGTCCAGCGGCAGGTCGCGGTTCAATTTGACGGTCAACGCCTGACTGTGACAGCGCATGGTGCCGACCCGCACGCACAGACTCTCGATCGAGATGGCGTCGATCTCGCAGCCGAGGATCTTGTTGGTCTCGGCCCCGCCTTTCCATTCCTCCCGACTGGTCCCGTTGCCGAGATCCTTGTCGATCCAGGGCAGCAGGCTACCGGCCAGGGGATAGCCGAACAGCTCGTCGGAGAAATCCTCCGAACGCAGGGCCTCGGCCACTCGACGATCGATTTCCAGGATGGCGCTGGCCGGATCATCCAGCAACGGCTCGACCGCGGCGTGCAGCTCGCCCATCTGGACCAGCAGTTCGCGCATGTTCTGGGCACCGGCGCCGCTGGCGGCCTGGTAAGTCATGGCCGTCATCCATTCGACCAAGCCGCGCTGGAACAGTCCACCCATGGCCATCAGCATCAGGCTGACCGTGCAGTTGCCGCCGACGAAGGTCTTGACGCCCTGCCCCAGTGCCCGCTCGATCAACGGCAAGTTGACCGGATCGAGGATGATCACGGCGTCATCGCTCATGCGCAGGGTCGAGGCAGCGTCGATCCAGTAGCCGTTCCAGCCTGTCTGGCGCAATTCCGGATACACCGCACTGGTGTAATCTCCGCCCTGGCAGGAGATGATCACGTCCAGGGTGGCCAGCGTGGCGATGGCGTGGGCATCCTGTAGCGGCGGTACATCCCGACCGATGTCCGGACCCGCCCCACCCGCCCGGGAGGTCGAGAAGAACACCGGCTCGATCCACTCGAAATCGCGTTCCGCACGCATCCGATCCAGCAACACCGAACCGACCATGCCACGCCAGCCCACCAATCCTACCCGCATCACTGTCTGGTCCTCTCGTTCATCGCCACGCCCCCTCAGTCGGCCAGAGCCGATACCACCGCATCACCCATGGCCTCGGTGCCGACCCGGCTCATGCCGGGGGCCATGATATCGGCGGTGCGCAAACCGGCATCCAGAGCCCGGCCGACGGCCCGCTCGATCCGATCCGACGGATCGGGTAATTCGAAAGTATAACGCAGCAGCATCGCAACCGTCAGAATGGTGGCCAGCGGATTGGCCACGCCCTGGCCGGCGATGTCCGGCGCCGAGCCATGGATGGGTTAGTACAGGCCCTTGCCCGCCGCATCCAGCGAGGCCGAGGGCAGCATGCCGATGGAGCCGGTCAGCATAGCG
>CAYMHN010000777.1:0-1877 GCA_964390235.1 uncultured Candidatus Competibacteraceae bacterium | reverse complement strand
GCGCGACCGGGCGCCGTTCGTCGATCTGGTGTTCGGCCCGCAGACCCTGCACCGGCTGCCGGCGATGCTGGACCAAGCGCGCCGGCGCGAGCCGGTGGTGGATATCTCCTTCCCCGAGATCGAGAAGTTCGACAACCTGCCGGAACCGCGCGCCGAGGGGCCGACGGCCTTCGTCTCCATCATGGAGGGGTGCAGCAAGTACTGCACCTTCTGCGTGGTGCCCTATACCCGTGGCGAGGAGGTCAGCCGGCCGTTCGACGACCTCATCGCCGAGATCGCCGACCTGGCAGACCAGGGCGTGCGCGAGGTCAATCTGCTGGGGCAGAACGTCAACGCCTATCGCGGCCCCATGCACGACGGGTCCATCGCCGATCTGGCCCTGCTGATCCACTACATCGCCGCCATCGACGGCATCGGACGGATCCGTTACACCACCTCGCATCCGCTGGAGTTCTCCGAAGCGCTGACCCGGGCCTATGCCGACCAGCCCAAGCTGGTCGATCATCTGCATTTGCCGGTGCAGTCCGGCTCGGACCGCATCCTGGCCTTGATGAAGCGCGGCCACACGGTGCTGGAATACAAGGCCAAACTGCGCAAGCTGCGCCGACTGCGGCCCGATATCAGCCTGTCCTCGGATTTCATCGTCGGCTTTCCCGGCGAGACCGAAGCCGATTTCGAGGCTACCCTGCGGCTGATCGAGGAGATCGGCTTCGACACCAGTTTCAGCTTCGTCTACAGCGCCCGCCCCGGCACGCCGGCGGCCAGCTATCCCGACGACGTGCCGCTGGAGCTCAAGAAACAGCGGCTGGCGCGGTTGCAAGCGCTGATCAACCACCAGGCCCGGGCCATCAGCGAGGGCATGGTCGGCAGCGTGCAGCGGATCCTGGTCGAACGGCCGGCCCGCAAGGACCCGCGCATGCTGGCCGGACGTACCGAAAACAACCGGGTGGTGAATTTCCACGGACCCGCCGAACTGGTCGGACATTTCGTCGAGGTGCGGATCACCGAAGCGTTGCCGAACTCCTTGCGCGGTCGTTTGGTCGCCTGCCCGGAGCTGGGCTTATCCCCGCAACATGAGGTCCTGACCACTTGATGGCAACATTGGCCGCATCACCCCCAACCCTGCATGCCCAAGACCTGTTACTTGAACCCGCCGACAACGAACGTCTCGCCAAGCTGTGCGGTCCGCTGGATCGCCATCTACGCCAGATCGAGGAGCGTCTCGGGGTGGAAATCTCCAATCGCAGCAATCAGTTCCGGGTGACCGGCGAGCCCGACTCGGTGGGCACGGCCGCCGCCGTGCTGGAAGCCATGTATCGCGCCACCCTGAGTGAGGACCTGGCCCCGGCTCGGGTGCATCTGTTCTTGCAGGAAGCGCATGCCACACCCGCCAAGGGCGGTCCGATTCTGGTCGATCCACTGACCATCCGCACCCGGCGCGGCGTGATCCGCCCGCGTGGCGAGACCCAGCAGCAGTATCTGCGCCATATCCTGACCCACGATCTCAACTTCGGGGTGGGCCCGGCCGGTACCGGCAAGACCTATCTGGCGGTGGCCTGCGCGGTCGATGCGCTGGAGCGCGAACAGGTGCGCCGGCTGGTGCTGGTGCGCCCGGCGGTGGAAGCCGGTGAGCGGTTGGGTTTTCTGCCCGGTGATCTGGTGCAGAAGGTCGATCCCTATCTGCGACCGCTGTACGATGCGCTGTACGAGATGCTGGGTTTCGAGCGGGTCGGCAAGTTGCTGGAGCGCAACGTGATCGAGATCGCCCCGCTGGCCTTCATGCGCGGCCGGACCCTGAACGAGTCCTTCATTATCCTCGACGAGGCGCAGAACACCACGGTCGAACAGATGAAGATGTTCCTCACCCGGCTGGGTTT
>CAYMHN010000776.1:0-1880 GCA_964390235.1 uncultured Candidatus Competibacteraceae bacterium | reverse complement strand
AGGGCCACGGCGCCGACGATGGGACCGTACAGCGTACCCAGACCGCCCAGGATGACCATCACCATCAGTTCGCCGGACTGGGTCCAGTGCAGCAGGTCCGGGCTGACATACTCGGTGTGATTGGTGATCAAGGCGCCGGCCAGGCCGGCGCCGGCGCCGGCGATGGTGAAGCAGGCCAGCTTGTAGCGGAAGGTCGCGCAACCCAGGGCTTGCAGCCGGCGCTCGTTCTGCTTGCAGCCGCGCAGCACCATGCCGAAGCGCGAATCGACCAGCCGCCGGCACAGCAGCAGAAAACCCAGCAACAGGCCCAGGCACAGGTAATAGAAGTGACGGTCGTCGCGCAGATTCAGCCAGGGCAGGGTATTGCGCTGCCACAGGCTGATGCCGTCGCCACCGCCGTAGGTGCTGAGCGAGGTGAAGAAAAAGAACAGCATCTGCGCCAACGCCAGGGTGATCATGATGAAATAGGCGCCACTGGTGCGCAGGCTGATCAGGCCGTAGAGCAGGGCCAGCAGCGCGGCGCCCAGCACCGCCAGCGGCCAGGTGATCAAGGCGTTGTTGCTGCCCGGCAGCAGCCCCAGGAACAGGCTGCCGTCCTGATGGTGAAAACCCAGCATGCCGACGATATAGGCGCCGGTGCCGAAGAAGGCCGCGTGGCCCAGGCTGATCATGCCGCCATAGCCGATCAGCAGATCCAGGCTGATCGCGACCAGGGCATAGATCAGCATCCGGCTGGCCAGCCGCAGCAGATAGGAGTCGTTGGTCCACTGGGCGTAGAGTGGCAGCAGCAGGGCGACCAGCAGGGCCAGCAGCAGGACCAGGTTCTTGCGGCCGAGCAGGGCGGTTTCAGGCACGGGCGGGAAACAGTCCTTCGGGGCGCAGCACCAGCACCAGCACCATCAGCAGATAGATGGAAATCGAGGCCAGGGAACTGCCGGCGGCATTGGCCGCCGCCGGGGCCAGGGCCAGACCGAACAGGGTCGGCAGAAACGCCCGCCCCAGGGTATCGACCAGGCCGACCAGCAGGGCGCCGACCAGGGCACCGCGCACCGAACCTATGCCGCCGATCACCACCACCACGAAGGTCAGGATCAGGATGTTCTCACCCATGCCGACCTCGACCGCCAGTATCGGGCCGGCCAGGGCGCCGGCCAGCCCGGCCAGCAAGGCCCCCAGCCCGAACACCAGGGTATACAGCAGGCGGATATTGGCGCCCAGGGCACCGACCATCTCGCGGTTGCTGGCCCCGGCCCGGATCAGCATGCCCAGCCGGGTGTGCTGGATCAGTCCGTACAGGCCCAGGGCTACCGCCAGGCCGACGCCGATGATCAGCAGCCGGTACACCGGGTAGGGTGCACCGGGAATGATTTCGATGGTGTGGGACAGGATGGCGGGTATGTCCAGATAGATGGGCTGGCGACCCCAGATCATCCGGGTCAGTTCGTTGGCGGTCAGAATCACGGCGAAGGTCGCCAGCACCTGATCCAGATGCTCGCGCTCGTAGAGCCGGCGGAACACGCCGGCCTCCAGGGCCATGCCGGCCAGTCCGGCCGCCACCAGGGCCGCCGCCAGGCCCAGCCAGAAATTGCCGGCGGCGGCGGTGACGGTGGCCGCCACATAGGCGCCCAGCATGTACAGCGAACCATGCGCCAGATTGAGCAGACCCATGATGCCGAATACCAGGGTCAGGCCGGCCGCCAGCAGAAACAGCATCACCCCGAGCTGCAAGCCGTTGAGGATCTGCTCGAACAGCAGCAGCATGGCTTACATCGAGCATTCGCCGACATAGGCGTCGGCATGCTCGCTGAAGATCTTGCCGACGATGCGGTTGGTCAGCCCGCCGTCCTCGGTCCGCACTACTTCGCGGGCGTAGATGTCCT
>CAYMHN010000775.1:0-1881 GCA_964390235.1 uncultured Candidatus Competibacteraceae bacterium | reverse complement strand
CACCGGCACGCCGGAACAGGTGGCGGCCTGCCAGCGCAGCCACACCGGGCGGTTTCTGCGACCGCTGCTGGCCTTGCCGTCGGAGCGGCGGGATGTCGCCGGGGGTGGCTGAGGCGCTTCCCGTTTGATAGGCAAGGGCGTTTAGTTTGTTCCATGTACTTGGCATAGCGTGAGTACTACCACGGATCAGTCGACCGATCGAGCAACGCGTTTGTTTACAGTCGGGCTCAATGTTATTCTTACCAGGTATTACTTTTGTCGAGATACGCATGACCATCACCTCGGTAACCAGTAAGGGACAGGTCACGATCCCGAAAGCGGTGCGCCAGCAGCTGGGCATTCGGCGAGGCAGCAAGCTCGAATTCACGGTAGTCGGCGACCATGTGGAACTGCGGGTATGTCATCGACCGGCGTCGGTGCCGGAAAGCGGGTTCGGCATGCTCAAAAGCGGCAAGGCTCCGGTACCGGTCGATTTCGATCCAGCTAGCCTGCTGGTCTCCCGTTCCCGATGATCGGACTGGATACCAACATCCTGGCCCGCTACTACATCGAGGACACCGCCGACGAGGAAGCGGTTCGGCAACATCAGGCGGCCCGGCGTCTGATGGAGTCCGGGCAGCCGCTCAAGGTGTGCAAGACCGTGCTGCTGGAACTGGAATGGGTGATGCGAGGCTATTATGGTTTTCACGCCGAGGATATCATCCGCGTATTTCGCCATCTGCTGACACTGTCCCACGTCGAGATCGAGGACCGGTCCGTGGTGGAACAGGCTTTATCCAGCACCGAAGTCGGACTCGATCTTGCGGACGCGCTGCATCATGCCAGCTATCGGGATTGTGCTTCCATGGCGTCATTCGATGACCGAAAGTTCGCGCGGCGGGTCAAGAAGTTCGGCCTGGTGCCCGGTGTGATCTTGCCTCACTGAGCGGGGTCCGGATTACATCCATCTTGCAAGATCGGCGTTACACTCCGTAAACAGTTCGACTGCCATCAACCGACCATCAGGGCATTCCATGCTGAATCATGCTGAACCAGTGCCGTTGTCCGCCGCGCTCTGTGCGGCTTACCCGGGAGCGGGCTGAGCATGGCGGCGGCATTTCCGTTTTCCGCCATCGTCGGCCAGGACGAGATGAAGCTGGCGCTGCTGATCGCCGCCGTGGACCTGGAACGCGCCTTGACCCGGGGCGAGAAGGCCTTCGAGCCCGGCCTGCTGGCCCGCGCCCACCGGGGTTTTCTGTACATCGACGAGGCCAATCTGCTGGAGGATCACCTGGTCGATCTGCTGCTGGACGTCGCGGCATCGGGCGAGAATGTGGTCGAGCGCGAGGGTCTCAGCGTGCGGCATCCGGCCCGCTTCGTGCTGATCGGCAGCGGCAATCCCGAGGAGGGCGAACTCCGCCCGCAGTTGCTGGATCGCTTCGGCCTGTCGGTGGAGGTCAGAACCCCCGAGGACTTACCCACCCGGATCGAGGTGATCCGGCGGCGCGATGCCTTCGAGCAGGACCCGGCCAGGTTCACGACCAAGTGGAAGAACCAGGACGCCCGGCTGCGGCGCCGGATCAGTGCCGGCCGGACCCGCTTATCCGCGATCGAGGTCCCGGACGCCGCGCTGGAGCGGGCCGCCCGGCTGTGCATGAGCTTGGGCACCGACGGTCTGCGCGGCGAGTTGACCCTGATCCGCGCGGCGCGCGCCCTGGCCGCGCTGGAAGGCGACGCCATCGTCACCGACGCCCATCTGCGGCGCGTCGCGCCTTCGGCGCTGCGCCATCGGCTGCGGCGCAATCCGCTCAACATCGACCCGCAAAAGGTGGACTGGAAGGCGTTTCTCGGCAACGCGCCCGAGCAGGCGTTCGACGAATATCGCTTCCGAAACTGGCGCTG
>CAYMHN010000774.1:0-1883 GCA_964390235.1 uncultured Candidatus Competibacteraceae bacterium | reverse complement strand
CCTCAACCTGCCGCGGTTTCTGTTCGTCAACAAGATCGACCGCACCGAAGGCCGCCTGCGCGACGTGCTCGGATACCTCCAGCCGGCAAGTTCCAAGCCTTTGGTGTTGCGCCAGGTGCCGATCTGGAATGACGGCATTGCCGTCGGATTTGTCGATCTGGCGCTCGAGCGCGCCTTTATCTATCGCGAGCACGCCAACAGCGAAGTGGCGGAAATCCCCGACGAGCTGCGCGAGCGCGAGAAGGAAGCCCGCTTTCAGATGCTGGAGAAGCTTGCCGACTATGACGACGAGCTGCTCGAGCAGCTTCTTTCCGACATCGAGCCGCCGCCGGACCGGGTGTTTGCCGATCTCAGCCGCGAACTGGCCGAGGGCCTGATCACGCCGGTGATGTTCGGTTCGGCGGAAAACGGCAACGGCATCTTGCGGCTGCTCAAGGCGCTCAGGCACGAAGCGCCGGGAATCGAAGACACCGCCAAGCGGCTGGCGGTGCCCGACACCGCTCAGCCGACCGCCCAGGTGTTAAAGACCTTCCATACCGCCCACGGCGGCAAGCTGTCGCTGGCCCGGGTGTTGACGGGCGAGTTCAACGAGGGCGCAACCGTATATGGCGCCAGCGGCCAGGACGCGCGCATCGCCGGGGTCCTGACCATGATGGGCGCTAATACCCATAAGGCTGGCGTTGCCAAGGCCGGCGATACCATGGCTTTTGCCAAGCTTGACACCATCGCGACCGGCGAGACCATTTCGACCGCCAAGGGCGAGACGCCGCAGCTCAGCCCGCGCCAGCCGCAGCAGGGCGTCTATGGCCTCGCCATCTCGGTGGCCGACCGCAAGGACGAGGTGAAGCTCACCAGCGCCATTGCCAAGCTCGTCGAGGAGGACCCCTCGCTCAGCCTCGATCACAACCACGACACCCACGAAATGGTGCTGTGGGGCCAGGGCGAGATGCATCTGCGCGTGGCGATCGCCCGACTGGCCCTGAAGTTCGGCGTCAAGGCCGAAACCCGGCCGCGGCGCATCCCCTACAAGGAAACCATCCGCAAGACGGTGACGGTGCGCGGCCGGCACAAGAAGCAGACCGGCGGGCACGGCCAGTTCGGCGACGTGGTGGTCGAAATCAGGCCGCAGCCGCGCGGCGCCGGCTTCGCGTTCAGCGATACCATCACCGGCGGCGTGGTGCCCAAGCAGTACATCCCGGCGGTCGAAAACGGCATTCGCGAATACATGGACCAGGGGCCGCTCGGTTTTCCTGTCATCGACGTTGCGGTCAACCTGCAGGACGGCAGCTATCATACGGTCGATTCCTCCGAAATGGCGTTCAAGACGGCCGGCCGCATCGCCATGACCGAGGGCATGCCGCAATGCTCGCCTGTCCTGCTCGAGCCGATCGTGGCGGTGGAGATCCATGTGCCCTCCGAGGCGACCTCGAAGATCAACCAGATCGTCACCACCCGGCGCGGCCAGATCCTCGGCTTCGACAGCCGCCCCGACTGGCCGGGCTGGGACACGGTGCAGGCGCACATGCCGGAATCGGAGCTTGGCGACCTCATCATCGATCTGCGCTCGGCCACCGCCGGAGTGGGCACCTTCAACTACCGCCACGAGCGCCTGTCGGAGCTCACCGGCCGGCTCGCCGATCAGGTCATGACCGCCAGGAAGGCGGAGGCCGCCTAGGTAGCAGGTCCAGCCGCCCGGCTATGGCGTACGCTTCGTGAGGGGAGAGCGGCCGGCGACCTCGCGCAAGGGTGATTTGGCCTTGTGCCGGTGGGCCGCTGTCTGGTGGGTGCAAAGCGCAGCGTCGGCAGGAGTGCCGTCGGCAATCAACTGACCTCCCGGACTGTCATGGCCCTCCCCGGACTTGATCCGGGGATTGACCGGGCCA
>CAYMHN010000773.1:0-1885 GCA_964390235.1 uncultured Candidatus Competibacteraceae bacterium | reverse complement strand
ACACTCTTCCCTACACGACGCTCTTCCGATTGTCATGGTATCTCGTTGTGGATCATTTAACCGAACATGATTATAACCGATGAGCGTCAGCCGACAGGACTTTGCCGAACACACGCCGATGATGCAGCAGTATCTGCGGATCAAGGCCGAACACCCCGATATCCTGGTATTTTACCGAATGGGGGATTTCTATGAACTGTTCTACGAGGACGCTCGCCGCGCCGCGCAGCTACTCGATATCACCCTGACCCATCGCGGTCACTCGGCCGGTCAAGCGATTCCCATGGCCGGGGTACCCTATCATGCCGTCGAAGGCTATCTGGCGCGACTGGTCAAGCTGGGCGAGCCGGTGGCGATCTGCGAGCAGATCGGCGATCCGGCAGCCAGTCGCGGGCCGGTCGAGCGGGAAGTGGTACGTATCGTCACCCCCGGCACCCTGACCGACGAGGGCTTGCTGGACGAGCGCCGCGATAATCTGCTGGCGGCCCTGTCGCGCCGGGATGGCGGCTGGGGTCTGGCCTGTCTGGACCTCGGGGGTGGCCGTTTCACGCTGCACCAACTGGACGACGAAACCGCCCTGCATGGCGAACTGGAACGGCTCAGGCCGGCCGAACTGCTGGTGCCCGAAGATCAGGTCTTGCCGCCGGCCATGGGCCAGCGGCCGGGTCTGCGCCGCCAGCCACCCTGGCATTTCGATGTCGACAGCGCCGAGCGCGAGTTGTGCCGCCAGTTCGGCGTGCATACCCTGGCCGGCTACGGCTGTCAGAACATGCCCGCCGCCATCGCGGCGGCGGGTTGCCTGCTGAACTATGTTCGCGATACCCAGCGCAGCGGTTTGCCGCATCTGCTCGGTTTGACCGTCGAACGGCGCGAGGACGCCGTCATCCTGGACGCCGTCAGCCGGCGCAATCTGGAGCTGGATACCAGCCTGAGCGGCATGACCTCCCATACCCTGATAGGGGTGCTCGACAGTACGGTCACCGCCATGGGCAGCCGCTTGCTCAAGCGCTGGCTCAACCGGCCGCTGCGCGGCCGCGCCCCGCTCAAGGGGCGCCAGCGGGCACTGGGCGAGTTGCTGGAGACCGGGGCGGCACATGAACTGCGCCAGTTGCTGCAAGGGCTGGCCGACGGTGAACGCATTCTGGCCCGGGTGGCGCTGAAATCCGCCCGACCCCGGGATCTGACCGGACTGCGGGAAATCCTGTCGCGGCTGCCGGACGTGCAGCGCCGGTTGGCTAGGCTCGGCGCACCACGACTGACCGAGCTGGCCGGTCTGGCGATCGAACAGCCGGATGCACTGGATCTGCTGCGCCGCGCGCTGGTCGAGTCGCCGCCGGCGTTGATCCGCGATGGCGGCATGATCGCCGCGGGATACGATGCCGAGTTGGATAGGCTGCGCGCGCTCAGTGCCAATGCCGATGGCTATCTGCTGGAGCTGGAGACCCGCGAGCGGCAACGGACCGGGATCGACAAGCTCAAGGTCGGCTACAATCGGGTCCACGGCTATTACATCGAGATCAGTCGCGCCCGGGCCGATGAGTTGCCGGACGACTACAGCCGGCGCCAGACCCTCAAGGGTGTGGAGCGCTACATCATCCCCGAACTCAAGGAGTTCGAGCATCAGGTGCTGAGTGCCCGCGAGCGGGCCTTGGCCCGTGAGAAACAGCTTTACGACGAGTTGCTGGACCGGCTGATCGTGGTGCTGCCGGACTTGCAACAGGTCTGCGCCGCACTGGCCGAGCTGGATGTCCTGGCGGCCCTGGCCGAGCGGGCCGAGACCCTGGACTGGCGGGCGCCGGAGCTGAGCGACGCGCCGGGACTGCTGATCGAGGGCGGACGTCATCCGGTGGTCGAGCAGGCTGGCGGCGAGCCTTTCGTGGCCAAC
>CAYMHN010000772.1:0-1886 GCA_964390235.1 uncultured Candidatus Competibacteraceae bacterium | reverse complement strand
CCTTCCAGTTGGGCCAAGGCCTTGCCGGCGCAGGCGTGGATGCCGCCGCCGAAGGCCAGATGCCGGTTGGGGTTGCGGGCGATGTCCAGCCGGTCCGGGTCCGGGAACTGGTCCGGGTCGCGGTTGGCCGCGCCGATGCCCAGGGTGACCAGATCGCCGGGCTCGAACACCTGGCCGCCGACCTCGGCGCGCTCCACCACCCGCCGGTTGCCCAGCTGGTTGGAACTCTCGAAGCGCAGAAACTCCCGCACCGCGCTGTCGATCAGCCGCGGCTCGGCCAGCAGCCGCGCCAGCTGGTCGGGGTGCTCCAGCAGGGCGCCGATGCCGTTGCCGATCAGATTGGTGGTGGTCTCGTGGCCGGCGTTGAGCAGAAAGATGCAGTTCTGCACCAGCTCGACCTCGCTCAGCCGGTCACCCTCCGGGTCCTCGCCCAGCAGCAGGCCCAGCACCTCGCCGCCCTCGGTCAGCCGGCCCTTGCGATAACGGTCGATATGGAAGCCCAGATAATCCGAGAACTCGCTGACCGAGGTATTGCCCCAGTCCAGCGCCGCCCGGTCGGGGGCCGGCTCCAGGGCGCCGAGTATGGCCAGCGACCAGTCGCGCAGCGGGCCGCGTTCGGACTCCGGGATGCCCAGCATGTCGCCGATGATCTGCACCGGCAGGCGGGAGGCGTAATCGGTGATCACGTCCATGCCGCCGCGCGCCGCCGCCGCGTCCAGCAGGTTTTCCACCATGGCCCGGAACCGGTCCTCCAGCAGGCGCAGGGCGCCCGGCGCGAAGGCCGGCGACAGCAGCCGACGCACCCGGGTGTGCAGCGGCGGGTCGTTGAACACCAGCGAGGTGGTATGATGCAGATACAGCGGCGAGTCGCCGAACTTGGGCCGGAACTCCACCTTCTTGTCCGAGCTGAAGCGCTGGTGATCGCGGTAGATGGCCAGCAGGTCGGCATAGCGGGTCAGCAGCCAGCTGCCGTCCGGGCAGCGGTGGATCGGGTCGAAGCGGCGCAGCAGCTGGTAGGTGGGGTAGGGGTTGTCCAGAAACTCCGGTCCGACGCCGCGCAGATCGAAGGCCAGCGCCTGTTCGCGCGCCGCCTGTTCATCCCGCACCGTGGTATCCGCCGTGCCCATCCGCCTCCTCCGCCCCGACCGATTCTATGATCGACAGGGCCAAGCTACACCATGCTATCGGGGGTGGCAATCCTGTGCTAGCTTTGCGGGACTCTCCGCTCGCGGGCTTCGCGCCATGTACCTGACCAATCTCACCGCCTTGCTGATGGCCTTGATCGTTCTGTCCATCGTCATGCCCAGCCTGTGGCAGGGACTGGCCATCCTGGTGGTGCTGGTGCTGATGGCCATGGACGCTCACCACCAGCCGCCGCTGGACTGAGCCCGTACAGCCCCGGTTCAGGATGCCTCCGTATACTCCGGTGCATGAACTTGATACACGGGAGACCGGCAATGCAAGCGAGCAAGCGACTGATACCCCTTGGACTGGCGGCGGCGGCCATGCTGACCCTGTCGGCCTGCGCCGCCAACGGTTACGGCTACCAGCCACGCACCGCCCAGTACCAGCAGAACCCGGACTGGCAGTGCATCGGCGCCACGGTCGTCGGCGGTGTCGCGGGCGCCGCACTCGGCAACCAGATCGGCAGTGGCAGGGGGCGCACCCTGATGACCGGCGCCGGCGCCGCTGGCGGGGCGCTGGCCGGGCACCAGCTGGCCTGTAACTGATCCGGCGCGGCGGGATTACTGAAACCTCGGCATCGATGCGCAGCATGCCTGCCGTTTGCGCGGCACGGTCTTCGATGTCCGGTTCAATCCTCGGTGGGTGTCACCACGTAACCCAGATCATTCGCCAGCGCCAGCACGCGGGCGTAGAGATCGCTG
>CAYMHN010000771.1:0-1888 GCA_964390235.1 uncultured Candidatus Competibacteraceae bacterium | reverse complement strand
GGGGCGGCGCCCGGCCGGGCGGCCGCCTTGTGGCTTCGGGCGCCGGGGCTTTCGCATCCGGATGGGTGAGGATCTTCTCGATGACCTCGGCATCTTCGATACGGGCGATGATGCGTACCGTCCCGCCACAGGCCGGGCGGGTCGCGATCGGCCGCGTTCGGATCGATGCCAAAGACCCGCTTCCAGCGTTGCGCCCGGTTCATCGCGGCGCGCCGTTCGGCCGCCGTGGGCTCCTCTCTACTCCCCGTCGCAGCACGCCGACCGCCCCGCCCCCGTTTGGCCGGTGTCACCCGCGCACGGTATCGGCTGTTCGGTGCGAACACCCCGTGGAAGCGGGTGAGAACGCTGGATCAGGGTGACCGCACCGGTCCGGGCCGTCTGACGCGAAAACCCCGCCTTCTTGATCAGGTGCGTGGCGATGCAACGGTAGACGATGCCCGGCACCCGGCCCATGACCTCGGGGCGGGCATGGTCGCGTTCTTGCAGCCGGGATGCCGATGCCAGTAACAGCCATGGACGAACACTGCAGCACGATACTTCGGGAACACCAGGTCGGGTCGTCCCGGCAGCTTCCTGTTGCCGAGACGATACCGGAACCCGAGGGCGTGCAGGCCGCAACGGAGTATCCATTCCGGCTTGGTGTCGGCGCCGCGCACCCTGGACATCACCGCGGATCGCTGTTTCCTGGAGAGAATATCGGCCATCCTCAAACCTTCCGGCGCTTGCCGAATCCGTCCGAGATGTTACCTGCTCCCGCCAGCGATCGGCAATGGATGAATCCCTTGAGTACTATGCCACCCGATCACCCGCCTTCACCTGCGCCGTGCGGCTGTCCACGCCGGGCAGCATCTTGCCGGGGTCGCGGGTGACGACCACGTCCAGCACGGTAGGTCGGTCGCGCTCGGCCAGGCCCTGTCGCAGGGCGGAAGCGATGGCGTCCGGCTGCTCGACCCGGATGCCGCGACAGCCCATGGCCTCGGCGATGCGGGCGTAATCCAGCTCGACCAGATCGCTGGATTGATAACTACCGGCGCCGTACATCAGGTGCTGCAAGGCCTTGACGTAGCCCGAGGCGGCGTTGTTGACCACGATCAGGGTAAAATCCAGCCCCAGCCGGCGGGCGGTCTCCAGCTCGCCGAGCACCATATTGCAGCCGCCATCCCCAGTCAGGCTGAACACCGGCCGCTCCGGAGCGGCCAATGCTGCGCCCATGGCGCCGGGCAGGCCGTAGCCGATGGAGGCGAAGCCGCGATCCGGCACGAAGCCCCTGCCCGCTCGCTTGGTGTCGTACAGCAACCCGCCCCAGTGGGCGGCGAATCCGCCGTCGGCGACCAGGATAGCGTCTTCCGGCAGGGTCCGGTTCAGCTCGTGCAGCAACCGCGCCATATTGATCGGCGTCTCGTCGGAATGCAGCCGCGCGCGTACCGACTCGCGCCAGTCCCGCATTTTCCGACCGACCTCGGCGGCGTAGGCGGCGCGTGCTTCGCGCTGACGAACGGCCTCCTCGGCGCTGGCCGCCAGCAGATCGCGCAGTCCTTCGCGAGCATCGCCCCAGAGCCGGACCGTGGCCGGCGTGGTGCGCTCGAACTCCTCGGCCAGACTGTCAAGATGAATCAGCGGCTTGTCGCGCAGCGGCAGGGCGAAGCGCTTGGTGGCGATCTCGCCCAGCTTGCAGCCGACCACCAGCAGGCAGTCGGATGCTTCGATCAGCCCGTTGGCGATCCGATCATAGCGGCCGAACAGGCCGGCGCTTAGCGGATGGGTGCAGGCGATGGCGCCCTTGCCGCTCATGGTGTGGGCGATCGGGAGGTTCAGCGCCTCGGCCAGGGCCTGGACCTCGACCGCGGCCCGGCTCAGATGCACCCCGCCGCCGCATAGCAGCAGCGGG
>CAYMHN010000770.1:0-1894 GCA_964390235.1 uncultured Candidatus Competibacteraceae bacterium | reverse complement strand
GCGCCGTCGTATTCCGGCACCACGCCCTCCAGCAGATTGTAGACCGCCTCGAACAGCGCCACATCGACCACCTGGCCATCGTGGCCGTTGTGCCGCGCCTGCAAGGCCAGCAGTATGCCCAGCGCCGCGTGCAACCCGGCCAGGGTGTCGCCCAGGCTGAGATTGGGCCGCACCGGCGGCCGGTCGGGAAAACCGTTGATATGGCGAAACCCGCCGATGCCCTCGCAGACCGAGGCATAGCCGGGCCGCGAGGCATAGGGTCCGGTCTGGCCGTAGCCGGAAATCCGCGCCACGATCAGGCGCGGGTTAAGGGCCTTGAGCGACTCCGGCCCCAGACCCCAGCCCTCCAGAGTGCCGGGCCGGAAGTTCTCGATCAGCACATCGGAGCGCGCCGCCAGCTGCCGGATCAGCGCCCGACCCTGGTCGGTCCTGAGATCCAGGGTGATGCACTTCTTGTTGCGTCCCAGGCTGCGCCACCACAAAGACGTGCCGTCCCTGAGCACCCGCCAGCGCCGGATCTGATCACCCCCGCCGGGGGGCTCGACCTTGATCACCTCGGCGCCGAAATAGGCCAGCAGCGTGCCGGCGAACGGACCGGCTAGCAGCTGGCCGAGTTCCAGCACCCGAAGGCCGGACAAGGGGCGTTGCAGTGACGGGGTCATGGGGGCTCCTGCATGGGGATTACGCGGTTATCATAGCGCAGGCTCTGGCAATCCGACTCCAAAGGCGTTCGAGTAGCGAGCAAAACGGCTGTAGTATGATGGCCATCTTGATGGTGTTCGCGAGGTGTCCATGAGCAGGCGGTAGGATGTGGTGAGGAACGAACCGCATCCTACCGCCAACAGACAAGGGACAAGAGCAGGTGGATTCTTTACCGGAAATCGCCTTATTACTCGTTATCGCCCCCTCTCCTCAGGCGGGAGAGGGGGAACACCCTTAAGCCTTGGGCACCCAGGCCGTGCACCAGCCCGCGTTCGCCACCAGCTTGCCGGGGAAGATCGCGCAGCCGCCCCATTCTTCATCACCACCCTGATATAGCTGGCAGTTGCCACAGTGGCGGCCTTCCTCGAAGCTGGGGTGATCGACCTGGCTGGCGTCGTGCCGGTAATGCAGCGACTGGGCGGTGGGATCGTCCTCGCTGAGCTGTTCCTGGGCCAGGGCGACCCGGCCCAGCAACGGCACGCTGGCCACGCCGATGGCGCCCAGCTTGACGAAACGGCGGCGGCTCTGATTGGTTGGTTCGGACATCGGTGGCTCCTTCGTCTGTGATTGGATTAGTCTGGACATTGTCTAACGCCCCATCAGAGACAAGCAAGGGGCGGAAAAATTCACCGCTGTCCGTCCATCACAACGATTTCACATCGACCGAATCGCTGAACAGTTCGATGCCCAGCTGGTGGGCGACTTTCTCCGCCTTCGGGTCGACCATGGGAGAAATCACGATCAGGCGATCGGCCTTGCGGTTGTGCCGTTTCTCGTAAAACCGCGCCTTGCGCTCGAAGCCGTACATGCCGGCCTTGTCGATCGAGGACTTGAGTTCGCAGATCAGCAGCAGGCCGTTCTTGACGATGACATCCAGCTCGATCTGCTCCGGACGACCGAATACTTCGCCCTGGTCGTCGTATTCGTTGACATTGATCACTTCGACGCCGAAGCTCTTTTCGAGAATCCCGGCCAGAGCGTTGCGGAAGGCGGCCTCCGACTGCATGCCCCAGCGGGAACCGAGCGCCCCGATCGAGCGGTCGTGGCGGCTCACCTGCGCCGCCAGTGCCTCATTGAGCGCCCTGATTTCCTGCTGCTGTGCATCCCACTTGCGGTTGTGTTCCTCACGCAGCACCCTGAGTTCCTGCTGCCCCGCTTCCCATTTGCGGTCATGTTCCTCCCACCTGCGAGC
>CAYMHN010000769.1:0-1898 GCA_964390235.1 uncultured Candidatus Competibacteraceae bacterium | reverse complement strand
GATGTTTCTTGGACATGAGTTCTTCCCCGATAACCTGTATTTAGTTGTAATCGTTCAGCGAATCTGCGGATCCAGTTCACCGTTGGCGTAGCGCGCGATCATGGCTTCCAGGCTAAGGGCCTCGATCCGGCTGGCCTGTCCGGCACAGCCGAAGGCCTCGAAGCGGGCCGCGCAGATATCCTGCATGGCCTTGGTGGCGGCCTTGAGGAATTTGCGCGGATCGAAGTTCTTCGGGTTCTCGGCCAGATGACGCCGGATTGCGCCGGTACTGGCCAGGCGCAGGTCGGTATCGATGTTGACCTTGCGCACGCCATGCCTGATGCCTTCGACGATTTCCTCGACCGGCACACCGTAGGTCTGACCCAAATCGCCGCCATGGCTGTTAACGATCTCCAGCCAGTCCTGAGGCACCGAGCTGGAACCGTGCATCACCAGATGGGTGTCGGGAATCCGGGCATGGATGGCCTTGACACGCTCGATGGCCAGGATATCGCCGGTCGGCGGGCGGCTGAACTTGTAGGCACCATGGGAAGTGCCGATGGCGATGGCCAGGGCATCGACGCGGGTCCGCTGGACGAAATCGGCGGCCTGATCGGGGTCGGTCAGCAACATGGAGTGATCCAGCTTGCCTTCCGCGCCGGAACCGTCTTCCTCGCCGGCCATGCCGGTTTCCAGCGAGCCCAGACAGCCCAGTTCGCCCTCGACGGACACCCCGCAAGCATGGGCCAGTTCGGCGACCATGCGGGTGACCCGGACGTTGTAGTCGTAGTCGGCCGGGGTTTTCATGTCTTCTTCCAGCGACCCGTCCATCATCACCGAACTGAATCCGGACTGTATCGAGCGCATGCATACGGCCGGAGAGGCGCCGTGATCCTGATGCATGACCACCGGAATTCGCGGCCATTCCTCCAGCGCGGCGGCCACCAGATGGCGCAGAAACGCCGCGCCGGCATAGTCGCGGGCACCGGCCGAGGCTTGCAGGATAACCGGGCTGTCGCAGGCCTCGGCGGCGCGCATGATGGCCTGGATCTGCTCCAGGTTGTTGACGTTGAAGGCCGGCACGCCGTAGGCATGTTCGGCGGCGTGGTCCAGCAGTTGACGCAGTGTGATCAGGGCCATGGGAGTGTCTCCTGGATAGCAGTTTTCAGTTTTCAGTTTTCAGTTTTCAGTTTTCAGTCGTCGGTTTTCTGAACACTGAGCACTGAACACTCATTGATTAAACACCCGACTCGCCAGAATGTCCTCAGCCTCGATGGTCATCAAGGCTTCCCGGGTCAGGGTACCGCCCTGTCGGCACAAGCGTCCGGCCTGGCGGAATCGGGCGCGGTCGAGGGCGTTGCGAATCGAGCGGGCGTTGGCGAACTGCGGTTGCTCGCGGCGACGCTCGATGTAATCGGCGAATACCTGCTCGGCCTGCGGGCTGAAACGGTAGTTCTGCTGTTCCAGCATCAGCTTGCCGATATGCAGCAACTCGTCCGGACCGTAGTCCGGGAAATCGATATGGTGAGCGATCCGCGAGCGCATGCCGGGATTGCTCTGGAAGAACTTGTCCATACGGTCCTTGTAGCCGGCCAGGATGACCACCAGATCGTCGCGGTGGTTTTCCATCACCTGGAGCAGGATCTCGATCGCCTCCTGGCCGTAGTCGCGTTCGTTCTCGGGCCGGTAGAGATAATAGGCCTCGTCGATGAACAGCACTCCGCCCATGGCCTTCTTGATCACGTCCTTGGTCTTGGGCGCGGTGTGACCGATGTACTGGCCGACCAGATCGTCGCGGGTGACGCTGATCACGTGCCCAACGCGCACGTATTCCAGCCGGTGCAGGATGTCGGCCATGCGCTGGGCGACGGTGGTCTTGCCGGTGCCCGGATTGCCGGTGAAGCACATGTGCAGGGTCG
>CAYMHN010000768.1:0-1899 GCA_964390235.1 uncultured Candidatus Competibacteraceae bacterium | reverse complement strand
TGGCCCTGATGACCGATACCGACAACAGCGGGCTGGCGGCCTCGGCCTGGTACGGGGATATCGGCTTCGGGGCGGAGTAAGCCCTGTTTGAGAATCGTGCCGGGACGGCGCTCCCACAACGGTGGACGGGGAATGTAGGAGGCCCGTCCCGGGCCGATGGATTGTCCTTCCCCGGCGAGAATCGGGTTCATTTCCATGCCGATCCGGTGTAATCTATGCAACAGACCGTGGCACCGGGGATACAGCCGCTGCGCTGAACCAGGCCGGGGTCGGTTGCAAGACGGCAACGCCTGTATGAACGGGGGCATTACTGTTGTAATAATGCAATTTTGTTGTAAAACCATTGACCAGACGGGTTGACTTTGCTAATTTCACAACAACTAAGGCGATAGTAAGTGATCGGCGCATTCGCATACCGTACTATACTGGCCGATCGACCCTGGCCGATCGATCGACATTGCGCAGCAGAATTGAGTTATCATGCCGCCGGGCGGCGACCGCACCCGCCGGGAATGATTCCGAATAATGGTAAAAGGTTGGTCGCAGTGCTTGACCGGATTGTTTCAGGCTTTACCCAAACGTTCCTTCCTCAAGGAGATTCTATGATGAATGTTCCAAGCAAATCAGGTTTCCGGCTGCTCAAGCTGTCGGCGGCCGTCGCCGCGGCGCTGGCGCTGCAAACCGGTGTCACGCAGGCCCAGGTGGTCTCCGACACCAACACCGGGACCGCGGTGTTCTCGCCGTACTACACGATCAACGACGGCTGGCGGACGCTGGTCAACCTGACCAACACCTCGGCCAACTCGCTGGCGATCAAGTTCCGGCTGCACGAGGCGCGCAACTCGCGCGACGTGCTGGACTTCATGGTGCTGCTGAGCCCCTACGATGTGTGGACCGCCTGGGTCGAGAGGGGCGGGGACGGGCGGCCGTACCTGCAGACCACGGACCGCTCCTGCACGGTGCCGATTTCGGTGCGCGACAACGGCACCCATGCCAGCGAACAGGCCTATTCCGGCGCGTTCCGCGATCACCTGGAGACCGACGGCGTCCTCGACCGCATGACCGAGGGTTATATCGAAATCCTGGTGATGGGCGAGACCGCGGGCAGCGGTGACCCGCCCGGTCCCGGTCCCGGCGCTCTTACCAATGTCGTGGATCCGACCGACCCCAATTTCCGCGGCAGCACCGCGTATTTCGCCGAGCATGTGAACGGCGAGCCGCGCAACTGCCAGCTGATCCAGAACGATTTCGTGCGCCGGACCGCAAACTGGGTCAACAATCCGGCGAACCCGATTCCGGGCCAGGACGGTTCCGGCAGCCCGCTGGCGCGCCTTGGCTCGCCGAGCGAGATCGTATTCCAGGGCCAGCCGATCGGTACCGTGAGCGGGGTCGGTTATGGCATAATCGACACCCCCGCCCCGCTCAAGGTGAACATCAGCCTGGTGAACCAGTCCCAGGGCACGGCCGGCGGCGTCGAGTCGCTGCACATCGCCCAGTGGGGTCTGGGGCAGAACCTGGTCACCGCCCAGCAGTTCCCCTGGTTCCTGGAGCCCTCGCTGGCCTCCGCCGCCGGGCTGTGGTCCACCGCCGCGCTGCCTGCCATCAATGCCGGCATCCAGGCCTTCTCGGTGGCCAACGAATGGACCAACCACCCCGGCACCGGCGCGCTGTCCGACTGGGTGGTCACTTTCCCGAGCAAGCGCTTCCAGACCGACGAGGACGCCGGCAATATCCAGGCCGCGTGCAGTGTCTGGCGCAACGCGGCTACCTTGGGCGGCGCGCCGATCGGCGCGGTGGGTCCGGTCTGGGCGGGGTGGCCCGACGGTTCCACCCGGCCCAACGAGCTGGCTGATGCCGCCTGCCCCGAGCTGTTCTTCCCGAACGTGTTCCAGGACGGCA
>CAYMHN010000767.1:0-1903 GCA_964390235.1 uncultured Candidatus Competibacteraceae bacterium | reverse complement strand
CATCGTGCCCGGTGAGCGAACGGCCGAGGGATTCTACCGGGTCACGGCCGGGCTGGAACAGGCCATCGATCGGGCGATTTCCTATGCGGCCGTTGCCGACCTGGTCTGGTGCGAAACCTCGGTGCCCGATCTGGACCAGGCACGCCGCTTCGCCGAAGCCGTGCACAAGGTCTATCCGGGCAAGATGCTGGCCTACAATTGCTCGCCCTCGTTCAACTGGAAAAAGAACCTGGATGATGACGCCATCGCTCGATTCCAGCGTGAACTGGGCGCCATGGGTTACAAATTCCAGTTCATCACCCTGGCGGGCTTTCACGCGCTGAATTACGGCATGTTCTCCTTGGCCAAGGGCTATATGGAACGGCAGATGGCCGCCTTCGTCGAGTTGCAGCAGGCCGAGTTCGCCGCCGTCGAGCAGGGGTTCACCGCGGTCAAGCATCAGCGCGAGGTGGGAACCGGTTATTTCGACGCGGTAAACCAGACTATCGTCGGCGGTATTTCCTCGCTTTCGGCACTGAGCGGTTCCACCGAAGAAGCGCAGTTCTAAAGCCCGACCGAAGCCCTCCCTACACCCGGTGGTCCACTGGACCACCGGGTTTTTTCGTCTTTTGAAGCAGGAGTTCGTGACGCCGCGAACTTCCGATGCGAGCCGCGTCTAAGCCTGTGCAAAAACACTTTCAATCGGTTCGCTGTGCGAATAATCTTATAGCTGACAGCGGTACCCGGTAGTCGCTATGCTGTAATTTCAAGACATCATCGGAATCCTGATTTGGTCCAGTTGACATGAAGCCGTTTCACGACGATCGCGATCAAGGACTGCTGGTCGACAAGGCCCGGCCCAAACTCAAGCCGCCGCGCATGTACATGGTCATCCTGATGAACGATGACTACACTCCGATGGAATTCGTGGTGCATGTACTGGAGCGGTTTTTCAGGATGGATCGGGAGAAAGCGACCCAGATCATGTTGCATGTGCATACCCGCGGGCGCGGCGTATGTGGTGTCTACACCCGCGACATCGCGGAGACTAAAGTGGCACAGGTGAACGACTATTCCCGGGAGCACAAGCACCCGCTGCTCTGTACCCTGGAAGAGGCCTGAAACCCGCCAATCATCAGAGGTTCAAGTACCATGTTGAGCAAGGACTTGGAGTTTTCCATCAATCTGGCCTTCCGGGATGCCCGGGAAAGGCGCCACGAATTCATGACCGTGGAGCATCTGCTGCTGGCCTTGCTCGACAATCCACCCGCCGTGGAGGTTCTCAAGGCCTGCAATTCGGATATCGACAAGCTGAAGCGCGATCTGCAGGGCTTTATTCAGGAAAGCACCCCGGTGCTGGCGGTGGATGATCCGCGCGAGACCCAGCCCACGCTCGGTTTCCAGAGGGTCTTGCAGCGGGCGGTGCTGCATGTGCAGTCGTCGGGCAACAAGGAAGTGACCGGTGCCAATGTACTGGTCGCGATTTTCGGCGAGCAGGAGTCGCAGGCGGTCTATCTGCTCAAACAGCAGGACATCAGTCGCTTGGACGTGGTCAATTTCATCTCGCATGGGATTTCAAAAGTGTCCGACGATAAACACCTGTCTTCCTCGAGCAGCGAGGATGAAACCGGCGGGGAAAGCGCTGGCAGCAGCCCGCTGGACAATTTCGCCTCCAATCTCAATGAACTGGCCAAGCAAGGCCGGATCGATCCGCTGATCGGCAGGCACCAGGAAGTCGAGCGCACCATCCAGATTCTCTGTCGGCGGCGCAAGAACAACCCGCTGTTCGTGGGCGAAGCCGGGGTTGGCAAGACCGCCATCGCCGAGGGGCTGGCGAAGCAGGTGGTCGACGGGGAAGTGCCCGAGGTGCTGGCCGATGCGACGATCTATGCCCTGGACTTGGGGGCCTTGGTGGCGGGAACCA
>CAYMHN010000766.1:0-1907 GCA_964390235.1 uncultured Candidatus Competibacteraceae bacterium | reverse complement strand
GACGTGTGGCATGCCCTGAGCCCGTTCCATGGCAGGAACGAATTGCGGGCCAGAATCGCCGACCTCACGCCACGGCAACGGGACGTGCTGCGGGAGATCGCGGCCGGGAAATCGAACAAGCTGATTGCCCGGGCGCTGAACATGACCGAGGGAACGGTAAAACTGCATGTCGCCGCCATATTGAAATGTCTCGGCGTCCCTAACCGAACGCAGGCCGCGATCATTGCCAACCGGCTCGACCCTGAGTCCGAGCCTTGATTCGTGATTACCTGTGCCGGGCATCGGTGAGCACCATGAACATATCCAAACCGATCAGCGCTGTTCTTGCCCTGATGCTGGCCCTGCTGGCCAGCAGTGCACCGATCACGGTGGCTGAGGCCCAGGAATCCATGCCCGTGTATCGCTTCGGCGTCCCGCCCTGGCAGGTGGGCCAGAGTACCGATGACATCGTCAGGCTCTACCGGCCCATGGTGGAATGGCTGGGCCAGCGGATCGGGGCGAGATTCGTGATTGTCGGAGCGCGCAACTACAACGAGATGGTGGAGTTGATGGCGAACGAATCGATCCAAGTCGCCAGCATCTCGCCCCTGCCGTTCGTGCTCGCCCAGTCGCGCAACCCGCGGGTGCGGATGCTGGCCACCGAGCTGAGCTGGTCGGTTGACGGCAAGAAGATCGACGCCTCCTACGAGTCGTTCATCGTCGCTCGCCGGGATCGGGACGATATCGATGCGGTGGAGTCGCTGCGGGGCAAGCGCTTCGGCTTCGTGCGCGCGCAATCGACCAGCGGCTATGTCTATACCATGGCCTATCTGATGCGCTCAGAGATCGATTACCAGGAATTCTTCGAGCGCGCGTATTTTCTGGGCAGCCATCCACGGGTAACGGACGCCATCGCCGCGGGGAGCATAGACGCGGGAGCCACCTGGGATTTCAACCTGCGTCAGGCGATCCGGAAACACGGTCCGATCTTCAAGATACTGGCCGTGACCGGCACCATCCCGAATCTGGGCATCGCGGCCAACGGATCGCTTCCCCCCGAAGTACAGGTGGCGCTTCAAGCCGCCTTGCTGGACATCGACCACTCGCTGCTCGAGGGCTTGCCGGGCGCCGGCTACGTGGTCAAGGACGACGCGTACTACGACCCGGTCCGCGAGGTATTGGAACTGGTGCTGTCGGAAACCCGTGAACTCGCTCATGCACACGAATAGCCTTCATCGCTTCGATCCGCCGGCCAGCGGGCCGTCCAATGCGCGAGGTCCGGCGGGCGGCCGGCAATGCCATGGCCGTATCAGCACCAAGGTCATAGCACCGATGCTGATCCTGGTCATTATCAGCGCCCTGGTGGCGGCCCTGACCCTGATTCAGGATCGGCGCACCTACGACCTGCTGGTTGCCGAAAAGAAAAGCGAACTGGTTCGCCATGGCCGCGCACTGTATCAGAAGGCCCGCCATGACCTGATCAGCGTGGCCAATCTCGTCGCTGAAAACCCCGTCATCCAGAACGGGCTGTTGATTTACGATCAGTTCGACGTGCTGAATACCATCAGCGGCTATCTCGGTCACTCCGGGATCGACCTGATCAGCCTTTACGACCTGGAGGGGCGTACTTTCGCCCGGGCCCACGCTCCGAGTTACTTCGGGGATCGCGACGAGTTCACGCCGTTCATTCTCGATCTGCTCGGCAGCGAAGAGGCCGGCACCGTAATCGGCGTGATTCATTATCGCGATCGCCCCGCCCTGGTCTCGGCACGACTGGTCAGGGGGATCAGCGGACCGGCGGGTGTGGTGGTTGTCGGTTATGAAATCGACAGCGAGTTCCTCTCCGGATTCGTATCGGAGCGGCATACGGGACTGGCTCTGGCCCGGGGTGATGACGTTCTGATCTCCACGCTGACCGCGGCCAATCC
>CAYMHN010000765.1:0-1909 GCA_964390235.1 uncultured Candidatus Competibacteraceae bacterium | reverse complement strand
GTATCGCCATCGCCGTGAAACACGATGGTCGGGACGCTGATCGGGGAAGCCCCCGATTCCGAAATGCCGCCCTGCGGTTGGCCGCCCCATGGGTGACTGCCCCGGGGGTGATTGGCCGCTCCACCCTGTTGCATGGCGATGAATGCCGAAGCCATATCCCCGGCGGCGCCGTGGGGAAGTCCGGAATGCACGCCGATGGCCGCGTAGAGATCGGGATAGGTCGTTCCCATGATCGCCGCCATCGCGCCACCGGCGGAAAGCCCGGCGATGTAGACCTGGCTCGGAACGACGGCATGGGTGGCCATCACCTGGCGGGTGATCCCGGCAATCAGCGACGGCTCGCCCTGGTCACGCTGCTGATCGGCGGCGTTGAACCAATTCCAGCACTTCGACACATTGGCGCCGGACGCCTGGGCGGGATAGGCCACCAGGCACGGGAATTCCTCGGCCAGCTGGTTCATCCGGGTGCCGGCGGCGAAATCATCGGGCGTCTGGGTGCAGCCGTGGAGCATGACGATCAGGGGCAGCGCCTGCCCCCGGTAGCTGCTAGGGATATAGAGCTTGTAGGCGCGGGTGCCGACCTGGTTGGTATAGGAGGCCGTGACGAAATCGGAGCGTTCGCCCGCGGGGGCCTCGGCGGGCAGCGGTGCCCGCGCATGGCCTCCGGTGGCGGAGCGTTCGACCGGTTCGGGTACGACATCGATGACAAGCGGGGCGCGTTTGCCGGCCGAATCCGCGCCAGGGTAAGCGTACAGGGTACCAGCCGCCGTGCTCGGCACCGCCATACCCCCCAACGCGCGTTGAATCGCCGCGGTCGCTTCCATCAAGTGGCCGGTCCGTGTCAGGCGGGTGGCTTCGAGTAAATCGGGATGCATTCCGTGATTCATGGTCGGGTTACTCGCTTGTGGAACCGGAACAGAGTCTGCCATTTGGGCCCCGGACGGGGCTCGGAAACGGCTTCGAATACGAGTTGCATGTGGTTCTCCAGGTCGATGCCGCAGAACATCCGTTTACCATCTAAATAACATCCATATGGATGGTATTTTACCTGGCAATCCAGTGCTGTCAAGACGCACTACAACAGGAGATGGTAACCAAGGGTGCTTGCTTCGGCTCGGAGACAGCACTTGCGCCATTAGCGGATACGGTCGGCAAGAGCCACCTTGTCGGAACCTTCCCCGGTAACCAGCAATTCCCGCAACACCACGGTCGCATAGGCGCCGGCCAGCAGATCGAACCTGAGTTCCAGTGACCCGTCACGTTCCAGAATGCACTCGGCCTCGGCCAGCCGCAGGCGCAGGGCGCGCCGTGCCGCCTTGACATCCGTGGCGACCAGGCCGTCGCGCAGCTCCGGATGGATGGCTGCCGCCTGCTGTTCCAGTTCCAGCACCGCCGCTGTCGGCCAGGTGCCGCCGCTACCCCAGAGTGGTCCGCTGGGGTGAATATCCAGCCGTGCCAGGCGGGCACGCAGCGGATCGTCCAGGGTCGCCGTCGGAAACACGCTGTGGCTGCCGTCCAGCATCATCAAGTCGCCGTCCATGCCCAGCCGCCAGCTACCGTCCCGGAGGCGCCGGTCCAGCACCGCGTTGAACAGGCAGGAGCGGGCGGCCGACAGTAGCAGGCCGCGTCGATGCCGGTCCACCCGCCGCAGTTCACCGGCGAACAGTCGGCGTGCCTCGGCCACGTTGCGACCGTCGTGACCGAAGCGCTGCTCGCCGAAATAATTGGGCACGCCCAGGGTTTGCAGCTGTGTCAGGCGCTCCGGGATGGAATCCGGCGCACCGCTGAGTTCGCGCACCACCAGCTGGAAGCGATTGCCCTTGAGTCCGCCGCGTTGCAGTTTGCGGCCATGACGTCGGGCGCGCAGGATGCGCAGTTCCGGCGCGGCCAGCGCCGCCGGGTCGGGGTC
>CAYMHN010000764.1:340-1913 GCA_964390235.1 uncultured Candidatus Competibacteraceae bacterium | reverse complement strand
ATGATGCCGCCGCCCGGCCGGTTGGCGAAGGACGACAACGAGCCGAACACCTTGGGCGTACCGCTCCGAGCGGCCTTGACCTCGACCGCATCGGGTTCCATGCGCCGATGCTGGACTTCGGCGATCAACTTGCGCAGTTCGTCAGGTTCCATCGATCCGCCAAGTGCAGATACACGGCACATTCAATTCCATAACATCCCCAACTCCAACTGCAGGGCCTCGAACGGCGGAACCGCGATCACCTGATCGTCCGAGGCAACAGCGATCCGCTGCCACTGCCCCTGTTTCAGAGCATAGGCTTCCAGCGCGTGGCGTTGCGGATCGACGAGCCAGAGATAGGCAACGCCATGGCGGGCATAGAGCGGCATCTTGATCTCGCGGTCCTTGCTCGCGGTGGACGGGGACAGGATTTCGCAGACCCAGTCGGGAACCACCTCGAACCGGTGGCTTTCCGGAATCCGCGGCATGCGCTCGCGCCGCCAGCCGGCGAGGTCCGGCACGGCGACTTCGGCATCCCGGACGAAATGCACCTCCGGTTCCATGATGATCCACCAGCCGCCCGGTCCGCCCCGGCCCCGTTCGTAGGCGCTCCCGATGTCGATGGCCAGACCTGTCGCCGCATGGGCATGCAACCCGGTCGGTCGCGGCTGGGTGTACAGCTGGCCGCCGAGAATCTCGCCGGTCAGACCTTCCGGCAGGGCTTCGAGCTGCTGGTACAGGGAGGGTTTGAAGGCGGGTTGCATGGCATCAGCTTCGGTAATGTTGCTCAACCGTATGCGAATACATCCATGACCTCCTTGCGATCGGGTACGGCTTCGCCATGCACCATGCGGCGAATCCGCTCGGTTGTTTCTCGACTGAACACGGCTTCGCTGCAACGGGTACACACGGTGGCCGGAATCGCCTCGACCAGCACATGCTTGCCATCGATTTCGAAGACCTCGCTGACCTGTTCCACAGAGGCTTCGGTTGAACCGCAGACGTGACAGAGAAACATGATCACCTCCGATGGGTGAAGTCGATCCATTGATCGAGATCGGGTTCGTACAGGGTAATGATTTTGACCATCTCGGCATCGAGATATGACACTTGCAGATGCAACGGGCGATTTTGTTCGGTGAACCCCAGCAACAGACAGCTCGGTGAATACTTGTTGTCGGGGTAGTCCTCGATGAGGTTGGCTCTGGCTCCGGCTTGCCGAATCTCCGCTTCGCTGATGTTGCGTTCCACGGCCCTGCGGAAGGCATGGCGACTGAACTCGAACTCTCCGTCTGCAAGCTGCCGGCGTAGCGCTGCGAGCGATTTCATCGATCACACACCTCTTCCCGCATCCCGATCCTCGCGCAGAAACCGCATCACATTGGCTCTTCAAGCGCCCACCAGTGTATCGATCGCCGCCGCCACCCCGTTGCAGCCGTGCGGCACCTGGCAGATTCTCAGGCTGGCCTCGATCGCCGCCAGGGCGCCGAGTACGGTGGCTTCGTTGACATCGCCCATGTGGCCGATGCGAAACGCCCGTCCTTCCAGCTGGCCCAGGCCGCCGCCCAGCGAGACGTTGAAGCGCTCGTAGCAG
>CAYMHN010000764.1:0-330 GCA_964390235.1 uncultured Candidatus Competibacteraceae bacterium | reverse complement strand
AACCGGCTTGCGCGCCGCATCGTCGCCGCCGACGTGCCGTCGGGCATGGACGCCGACACGGGTCTCGCCTGGGGTCCGGTGGTGCGCCCGACGATGGTCGTCGCGTTCGGTCTCCCCAAGGCCGGCTTGGCCCAGGCCGCCGCCCAGCGAGACGTTGAAGCGCTCGTAGCAGCAACGCTTGATGCGGTCGGCGTCGATGCCCTCGGCGGTGCGGATCACCGACACCGAATCGGCGGCGGCCTCGGGCGCCAGGGCGTTGAGTTCCACAAGGGGTACGGCGAGATGACCGCCGAAGACGCGCTAACCCTGAGCGGGCAGGCCACTACGCCG
>CAYMHN010000763.1:0-1918 GCA_964390235.1 uncultured Candidatus Competibacteraceae bacterium | reverse complement strand
GAACGCTTTGTCGACGCCTTGCGCACGGTCGATCCGGCACCCGAACGCTACACCTGGTGGTCGAACCGGGGCCAGGCATGGGCCAAGAACGTGGGCTGGCGGATCGACTACCAGGTCGCCACGCCCGGCCTCGGCGCTCGCGCGCAGTCGGCCGTTATCTACACCGAACAGCGCTTCTCGGACCATGCCCCGCTGACCCTGGACTATGACCATGCGTTCTGAGGACGCTGTCGGGCCCCATACCCGGTCGCTACGCGAGAGTCTGGCACTGTACGCGGATCGCCGGCTGGCGGTGATCTTCACCCTGGGCATCGCCAGCGGCTTCCCCTGGGTGCTGATCGGCTCCAGCATGACCGCCTGGTTGCAGGAAGCCGGCCTGACCCGCACCGCCATCGGCTTCTTCGGCTCGATCTTCGCGGTCTATACCTTCAACTTCGTCTGGGCACCGCTGGTCGATCGCCTCAAGCTGCCGCTGTTCGGCCGGTTCGGCCAGCGGCGCGGCTGGATCATGGCGATGATGAGCATCGTGCTGGCCTGCACGGTGGGTATCGCTTTCACCGACCCCGGCATCAGCCTACTGTGGACCAGCCTGCTGGCGCTGACCCTGGCCAGCGCCTCCGCCACCCAGGACATCGCCATCGACGCCTACCGGATCGAGATCATCGACCCGGACGAGGCGGTGCTGATCCCGCACGGTTCGGCCATGGCCACCAGCGGCTGGTGGACCGGCTTCAGCCTGCCGGGGGCGGTGGCCCTGTTTCTGTCGGACCGGCCGGGCTGGGACTGGGGCAGCGTGTATCTGGTGCTGACCGCGGTCAGCATCGCCCTGATCGCCGTGGTGCTGTGCATCCGCGAACCGGTCAGCGACCGCGCCGCCCGGCAGCGCCAGGCCGAGGCCGATTACCGTTACAAGCTGTTCGGCGACCGGGCGCTGACCATCGGCCAGTATCTGCTGGTGTGGATCGTCACCACGGTGGTCGATCCGTTCAAGGAGTTCTTCGTCCGCCATGGCTGGAAGCTGGCCCTGGGCGTGCTCGGCTTCGTGTTCCTGTTCAAGATCGGCGAGGCCTTTCTGGGCCGCATGTCCATCGTGTTCTACAAGGAAATCGGCTTCACCAACACCGATATCGGCACTTATTCCAAGCTGATCGGCTGGTGGGTGACCATCATCTTCGCCGTGCTGGGCAGCCTGCTCAACGCCCGCTTCGGTATCATCCGCGGCCTGCTGATCGGCGGCATCGCCATGGCCGCCACCAATCTGCTCTACTCGGTGCTGGCGCTGGTCGGCCCGGATGTGCGCCTGTTCGCCGTGACCATCGTGCTGGACAATTTCACCTCGGCCTTCGCCACGGTGACCTTCGTCGCCTTCATCTCCTACCTGACCAGCCGCGCCTACACCGCCACCCAGTACGCGCTGATGGCATCATTGGGCAATCTGGGCCGGACCCTGCTGGCCTCGTTCAGCGGTCTGATGGTGGACGGACTGGGCGGCAACTGGGCGCTGTTCTTCGTCATTACCACGCTGATGGTCATGCCCAGTCTGCTGCTGCTGCTATGGATCGGCCATCAGCTGCGCGACAGCCTGCCGGAGGTGCCGACGCGGGCTGCCGTGCGGGCGGCCCGGATCAGAACGCGGCGGATCGACGATCCAGGGCCGCCCGGTGGACCGGCACCGCCCCGATGACCGGCAAGCCCGCATCGAGCATCTTCATCGCCGACAACACCACGGGAGTACCTTCATGAAACGACCCATCTTCCACCTCGCCTTTCCAGTCCGTGATCTTGATGCCGCCAGGGCGTTCTACGTCGATCTGCTCGATGCCCGGGTCGGCCGCGACACCGGCGCCTGGATCGATATCCTGTTCCTGGGCCACCAACTCACCCTGCACCAGCGCCCCGAGCAGGTCCTGCCGGAAGC
>CAYMHN010000762.1:0-1919 GCA_964390235.1 uncultured Candidatus Competibacteraceae bacterium | reverse complement strand
AATCTGCTGGGCATCGACTCGGTCTACCAGCCGATAGCGCCGCGCCGCGCCGCATGGCAGCGCCTCGCCCGCGATCTCGATCTGGCCAAGCTCGAAGGCATGATCGTCGAGGCCGGGCTGGAGGACCTGCCGCGGCTCGCCGACGAGATTCTCCAAGGACGCGTGCAGGGGCGGATGGTCATCGATCCGAACCGGTGAGCATGCGCGCTGCGACTTGCGCCGCGGCGGCTCCATCCGGACGGTCGAGCAGCGCACGGGAACATCGGAGCCGGCCGGGTGTTAACCTAGCGGCGGTCGCACCTGGCCGATGACGGAGGCACCTGGGCCTTGCCGCGGCAGATTGGCGCAGCCGAGGCTCCGACGGAGGTACCCGACTGACGACCGCCCGAGGGGAAATGGTTGAGCGAGCTTCTTGCGAGTACTCGTGGACCTTACTTACGGTTGAGTCGACGACCAGAGTTCTCAATGTGCGAGTTCAAGCGCCCTTCGTCTTATGGTTTTGCGGCCGGTGACTAGCCCTCATCGCTGCGCGAAAGGCGGTGCGACTTGCCTGCTCGGCAAGCTATTACGCAAACATGACGCTCTGCGGAAGCATAGCTAGACAGAGTTCAATCTGCAATTGGCGGGCCGTTTTACTGCGGCATGAGAGTTTTTCGCATTGACCGCCTGTGTAGATATGGTTAATGTAAAGCATTCGTTAGTCTTTTCTTTTTGGCACTCGAGCGCGAAAGCCGAGGCCAATTGTTGCAGGGAGGGAGACAGCCGGCGGTCGGGGGCCGGAGCGAGGCGGGCGTGGTCCAGTCCCGGAAGCAGGGAGTGGCCAAAGTGATGTCCTTTCACCGGCGGCGGCCTGCCGGGCAGGCGACGCCATCGACGGGGGTTTCCTGGACGATATGATGCTCTCCGCGGTCTGGTTCGGCCTGTCGGTGTTTGCCTGCTGTAGTCTCGCGGGGCCGGTCGGGCGCTGGCTGGGGGTCATCGACTACCCCGACGGTGGGCGCAAGAGCCATGCCCGACCGACGCCCATGGTCGGCGGCATCGCGCTGATGGTGCCGCTGCTGCTCGTAGCGCTGGTCGAGGCCATCTGGCATCACCCCACTGCCGAGATTTTTCCGACGCTCCTGCTGGTCGGCGGCGGCTTTCTGCTGCTCGGCTGGTATGACGACCGCCACCACGTCCCGCCCGGCGTGCGCTTGCTGATTTCCACCGCGCTGTTCGGCGCCGTGATCATGTTGCAACCGCGCCTGGCGCTGACCGCGCTGGATTTTGGCGACCTCGTGGTGATCCCACTGTGGATCGTCGCGTTCCCGTTTACCGTCCTTTGCCTGGTCGGCCTGCAGAACGCGACCAACATGGCCGACGGCATGAACGGGCTGCTGATCGGTCTGTCGCTGTTCTGGGCGGCCTGCCTGCTCGCCTATGCGCCGGAGGAACTGCAGCTTTACCTGACCTTGATGCTGGTCGGCCTGGCGATCCTGCTGCTCTACAACGTGGCCGGAGCGCTGTTCCTCGGCGATGCCGGCAGTTACGCGATCGGGGGCACCATCGGCATCCTGATGATCTACTGCTATCAGCGCGCTGATGGCGATCTGCCGGTCCTCACCGTCGTGCTCTGGCTGCTGGTGCCGGTGATCGACTGTCTGCGCGTCATGGCGATGCGTGCGCTGCAACAGCGCTCGCCTCTGGAGGCGGACAAGAACCACCTCCACCATCGGCTCGCCCGTCACTGGCGCTGGCCCATCTGCCTGGCCATCTACCTGGCCGTGGTCGTGGTCCCGGGCTCGATCGGGGCGCGCTGGCCGGACCTGAGCCTGGCCATGATCGGGCTGAGCCTGGCCTGCTACGGCGGCCTGCTGCTGCTCACCCAGAGCGGGAGTGTCGCGCGCGAACCGCGGCGGCCCGCCCCCGAGCGCACGCCA
>CAYMHN010000761.1:0-1921 GCA_964390235.1 uncultured Candidatus Competibacteraceae bacterium | reverse complement strand
CGGCGGGTTCGATCGCGACCAGCGGCTCGGACGGAGGACGCTGCATCGCCTGATCGTAACAGGCCAGCCGTTCCAGGTCGTCGACCAGCCCGGCACAGGCCGCCAGCTGCTCCGAGGTCGCGGCCAGGGCGGACAGACCCGGCGCGAGCACGGCCAGGGCGGTGATGGATCGATGCATGCCAATCTCCCGAAGTGTGATTGTCGAAATCAGGCCGGACCCGACTCGATCCGTCACGGACAGCGCTACGCTATACGAAGCAGCCCGGATTTTCCATCCCCGAATCCATCGCTACACCGCGTAGCGCAGGATCGCTGCCAGCGACTTGCCTTCCGGGATATCGGCCTGTCTCACGCTCAATACCTCACCGCCCGACAGGAGCACCCGGCGGGCGATCTCGTCCACCACGCCGTAGCTGTCCGCACCGGGGTCATCCGCGAGAGTGACGGCCCCGTCGTTCTCGTCCACCGTTCCGTGCACTACCTGGTCCATGTCCACCAGCAGGCTGTGGACGGCGCCGAAGGTCGCCGCCCGCGCCACTTGGGCGATATCGGTGCTGGCCCGACCCTCGTTGCCACGCTGCTTGAACCGCGCGTTCCAGTCGGCGATTCGGTCTCGGTAGATCTGGTCCAGCACCTCGCGCGCGGCGCTGGCCAGCTCCGCCTCGGATTTGCGCTCCGGGTTGCCCTCCATCCCCCGGGGAACCAGGTGCGGATAGGTATTGACCGAGCGGTAGATGGCGTCAAGGCTCTCCACCGCAGCCAGCACCAGAGGGATGTCGCTGCCGGAGAGCAGTCCGCGCAGGGCGGCATCGACCTGGCGCGCGTACTGGCGCAACCTGACCTTCTTGCCCTCGGACCCACCCAGGCGTCCGCTATAGGAACGCACCGAGATGCTCGCCTTGCCCGCCGCGGAGGCGGCATCCTTGGGCATGCCGTCCGGTTTTATCTCGACGGCCGGCAGATCCGCCGATACCTCGATCAGGCGCACGCCCCCATCGGCCAGCGCCAGCACATAGCAGGCATTGCAGAAGGTGATCGAGCGCAGCAGCGGCTTGAGGTGAAAGCGATCGGACACCTTGACCAGCGACTCCAGGGCATTCGGCACCCGGAAGGTACGCAGATTGTCGGGGGTGGCATAGATCGCGAGCCCCCGCGCCTGAAAGCGCCAGAACTCGTCGTCATCGATCAGATCGTCCAACTCCTCGGCCAGGGCGGCGACCCGGCGCTTGTCCGCGCCCGCCAACTGTTCCAGTCCCTGCTTGGCCAGATTCTTCAGCAGGATCCGATCCGCCTCCGTCTCCTGGCTGATCGGCGTGGTGGGCAAAAAGATCGACACACTGATGTCGTTGCGGTGCTCGGCGAGGTCGGTGAGATCCGTCGCCGAGGGGATATCGAGATAAAGCATGAGAATATTCTCTTAATGATAGGGGGAAAACGCCTCGCCGACAGCGCCGGGTTCCGAGGTCTTGCGCAGCACCAGACCCAGGAGCAGCCTTGCCTTGAGGCCGGAGAGATAGCCCGCCGGGATCAGCCCGCGGCCGATGAGATCGATCTCGGCGCCCGGATAGCCATAGGTATCGGTGAACACCGGACCGGTCATGGCGCGCGAAGCCAGCACCACCGGAATCCGGGCCGCGAGTTCGCCTAGCACGGGAGCCGCGCCGGCATGCACATGGCCGGCCCCCATGCCCTCGATGACGGCGCCGGCATAGCCGAGATCGGCCACCGCGCCGAACAAACGGGTATCATTGCCCATCGGCGCCTTGAGCAGTGCCACGGGCAGTGGCGGACCGTCGGCAGCCGGCAGGCAGGGGTTGCGGGTCAAGCGAACGTAGCAGCGCGGCCGGCCCTCGATCACCGTGCCCAGCGGTCCGGTCAGCGGAGACAGGCCGCCATCACCGAAGCGGTAGAAGCTGGACAG
>CAYMHN010000760.1:0-1927 GCA_964390235.1 uncultured Candidatus Competibacteraceae bacterium | reverse complement strand
CATGACCTCTGCGTGCGCCAGGTCTACACTGCGGACTCGGGCCGACATCGGCAGGACCACAGGCGGGCGCGCCAGGCACGGCCATTGACCCGCTTCAGCCAGGCAGGTGCAGCAAAGATATGCTGCACCCGCTCTTGACTGGAGGACCATTGGCATGAGCAGCACCCGGAAACTCTGGACCTGGCTTGCAGCGCTCCTGATCGGCTCATTCGGCGTGCTTCTGTGGAGCGGCAACCAGATCTACCAGAAAGCGCCGCCGATGCCGGAACGGGTGGTGTCTTCCGACGGCAGCGTGATCTATACGCGGGCCGAGATCGAAATGGGGCGCCAGGTCTGGCAGTCCATGGGCGGCATGCAGCTCGGTTCGATCTGGGGGCACGGCGCCTATGTCGCGCCGGACTGGAGTGCGGACTGGCTGCATCGCGAACTGGTGGCGATGCTCGATGGCTGGGCGCAGCGCGAGCTGGGCGCCGCTCGCTACGAGGAACTGAACGAGGAACAGAAGACGGCCTTCCAGGGCCGCCTGCGTGCGCGGGTGCGCGAGAATACCTACGACCCTGAAAGCGGCACGATCAGGCTCGATGCCGATCGCGCGGCCGCCATCGCGGCAACCTCCGCCCACTACGAAAGCCTGTTCGGCAATGATCCGGAGACTTTCGAGCTGCGCAACGCTTACGCGATGAAGAACGACACTGTGCCGAATGCGGAGCACCGGCGCGTGCTGTCCGCTTTTTTCTGGTGGACCGCCTGGGCGACGGTCACCGAACGGCCGGACAGCAAGATCAGCTATACCAGCAACTGGCCGAGCGAACCGCTGGTGGACAACCGGCCGCCGCCGAGCACCTTCCTGTGGTCGGCGTTCAGCATCACTTTCCTGCTCGCCGGCATCGGCCTGCTCGGCTGGTACCATGCCGTCACGCATGGCCGGGGCGAAGAGCCGTGGCAGTTGCCCGAGTTCGACCCCATGCGGCATATCACCGTGACGCCCTCCATGATGGCAACGCAGAAATATTTCTGGGTCCTGTTGGCGATGTTCCTGGTGCAGATCCTGTTCGGTGGGATCACGGCGCACTACCAGGTCGAAGGCCAGATGTTCTACGGCGTCAATCTGGCCGACGTGTTGCCTTACTCGATCACCCGCACCTGGCATACGCAGCTGGCCGTGCTCTGGATCGCGGTGGCCTGGCTCGCCACCGGCCTGTACATCGGACCGGCCATTTCGGGCTATGAGCCGCCCTACCAGCGGCTGGGCGTGAACTTCCTCTGGGTCTGCCTGCTCATCATCGTGGTGGGCTCCTTCGCCGGCCAGTGGCTGGCGGTCATGCAGATCATGGGGCTGGAGAACAACTTCTGGTTCGGCCACCAGGGCTGGGAATATGCGGACATGGGGCGTTTCTGGCAGTGGTTCCTGTTCATCGGCCTGATGCTCTGGCTGCTGCTCGTGGGGCGCGCGCTGTGGCCGACCCTGCGCACGCCTTCCGAGTCGCGCTCCATCGTCGGCCTGCTGTTCCTTTCTACCGTAGCGATCGGCCTGTTCTTCGGCGCCGCCCTGATGTGGGGCGAACGCACGCATCTGTCGATGGTGGAGTACTGGCGCTGGTGGCTCGTCCACCTGTGGGTGGAGGGTTTCTTCGAGGTCTTTGCCACGGCCGTCATCGCTTTCCTGTTCACGCGACTGGGACTGTTGCGGGTCCAGACCGCGACGGTCGCAGTGCTGTTCGCCACCATCGTCTTCATGGCGGGCGGCGTACTCGGCACGCTCCACCATCTGTATTTCGCCGGCACACCGACGCCGGTGCTGGCCCTCGGCGCGAGCTTCTCGGCGCTGGAAGTCGTACCGCTGGCCTATATCGGCTTCGAGGCCTATCACACCTACAAGCTCGGTGGTGCCGCGCCCTGGATGCGTCGCTACCGCTGGCCCGTGATG
>CAYMHN010000759.1:0-1927 GCA_964390235.1 uncultured Candidatus Competibacteraceae bacterium | reverse complement strand
TTCTACGTCGGCCTGTCCACCAACGGCACCCTGATCGACGAAACCACCATCGGCCGGATCAAGGCCGTCGGCTACGACTATGTGGGGATCAGCATCGACGGGCTGCGCGAGACGCACGACAAGTTCCGGCGCCGCCAGGGGGCGTTCGACGAATCCATGCGCGGGGTACGGCTATGCCGCGAGCACGGCATCAAGGTCGGCCTGCGGTTCACCATCACCCGGGACAATTCCGCCGAATTGCCCGATCTGTTGGGGCTGATGCGCGAGCACGAGGTGGACAAGTTCTACCTCTCGCATCTCAACTACGCCGGACGCGGCAACCGCAACCGCAAGGACGACGTGGTGCATCGCACGACCCGCGCGGCCATGGACCTGCTGTTCCAGTCCTGCCTGGACGATCTGCACAGCGGCATCCACCGCGAATACGTCACCGGCAACAACGACGCCGACGGCGTGTATCTGCTGCACTGGGCCGCCGAGCGCTTCCCGGCCGAGCGGGTCGAGCATCTGCGCGCCAAACTGGAACAATGGGGCGGCAATTCCTCCGGGGTCAACATCGCCAATATCGACAATCTGGGCAATGTCCATCCGGATACCTTCTGGTGGAACTACAATCTGGGCAACGTCAAGAAGCGGCCGTTCTCGGCCATCTGGCCGGATGTCTCGGACCCGCTGATGGCCGGACTCAAGCAGCGTCCGCGACCGCTCAAGGGACGCTGCCGGGTATGCAGCTATCAGTCGGTCTGCGGTGGCAACACCCGGGTGCGCGCCTATCAGCTGAGCGGCGATCCCTGGGCCGAGGATCCGGCCTGCTATCTGGACAACGCCGAACTGGGCATCCCCGAGGATTTCGTCTCCGAGCCGGTCCAGCCCTGGCAGCAGACCGAAACCCTGCGCTTCCGGCCCAACGCGCGCATCGGCGCCAAGCGCGGCGAAGTCTGGCTGATCGGCGCCGGACCCGGCGATCCGGAACTGCTCACTCTGCGCGCCCACCGGCTGCTGCGCGAGGCCGACGCGCTGGTCTACGACCGGTTGGTCAGCCCGGCGGTGCTGGAACTGGCCAATCCCAAGGCCGAGCGCATCTATGTCGGCAAGGCCGACGGCAAGCACGCCCTGGACCAGGACCAGATCAACCGGCTGCTGGTGCGACTGGCCCGCGCGGGCAAACGGGTGGCCCGGCTCAAGGGCGGCGATCCGTTCATCTTCGGCCGCGGCGGCGAGGAAATCCAGACGCTGCGCCGGGCCGACATTCCGTTCCAGGTGGTGCCGGGCATCACCGCGGCCTCCGGTTGCGCGGCCTATGCCGGCATCCCGCTCACCCACCGCGATCACGCCCATGGCTGCGTGTTCGTCACCGGTCACGGCAAGGAGGACGAGGAACCGGATCTGGACTGGTCGGCCCTGGCCCGGCCGGGCCAGACCCTGGTGTTCTACATGGGCTTGCAGACCCTGGCGACGATCAGCCGGCGGCTGATCGAGCAAGGCTTGTCGGCCGACCTGCCGGCGGCGGTGATCGAGCGGGGTACCACCGACAAGCAGCGGGTGATCGAAGCCACCCTGGCCACTCTGCCGGAACGGGCGAGCGAGGCCGAGGCGCGTTCGCCAGCCCTGATCATCGTCGGCGAAGTGGTCGGGCTGCGCCATCAGCTCGACTGGTTCCAGCCGGCGGCACAAGCGCTGGTTTCGGCCGAAGCGGGGTGAGGGAGCGTTGATCATGCCCTGGATACCCTTGCTGATCCTGCTCTGCTGGGTCGGTATCGCCCATGCCGAACCGCCGGATACCGACGCCCTGTACCGGACGCATTGCGCCGCCTGTCATGGCGAGACCCGACTGGGTGGCATGGGGCCGGCCCTGCTGCCGGAGAATCTCGGCCGGCTGCGCCCGCCCGCCGCCAGCGAGGTCATCACACTGGGCCGCGCGGCCACC
>CAYMHN010000758.1:0-1931 GCA_964390235.1 uncultured Candidatus Competibacteraceae bacterium | reverse complement strand
CGGTGCACGGCGGCTGGTTCGCGACCATGCTCGACACCGCCATGGGATGCGCCGTCCATTCCACACTGCCGGCTGGCAAGGCCTACACAACCCTGGAGCTGAAGCTCAACATCGTCCGCGCACTCACCGAGGCGGTACCGCTGGTGCGCGCGGAAGGCCGGCTGGTCCACGGCGGCCGCCAGGTGGCGACGGCGGAAGGCCGGCTCTTCGGACCGGACGGCAAGCTCTACGCCCACGCGAGCACAACCTGCCTGGTCTTCGACCAGGCTTCGTAGATGATCGCAACGCAATATTCCGATCCATGACGGCACGCGCCTCGATCACCGCACTGGCGTTCGGCAACTTCGCCACCGGTGATCGTCGCCGGCATGCTCACCGATCTGGCGCAGGGATTGCACGTCTCACTTCCGGTTGCCGGATGGCTGACGGCGGCGGGGTAGAGATAATGGTACAGCGCGAAATCCAGCGGCTTGACGTTCCAGCCGTTGCGCGAGCTGACCTCGATATGGCCCTCCCGCTCCAGCCGGTACAGTTCGGGCAGTATCTGAGCGATCTGGCGCGGGGCGACCTGGGCCGTTCGCTCAGCACCGGCCTGCCAGTGGCCGAGGAGATCATGCGCCGCCTGCCGGCCTCGCTGGAACTGACCCTGGCGGGCCTGCTGCTGGCGGGGGACGGCGAGGTGTTCCTGGCCGCGCTCAGTTCGTGGTGCTGAACCTGGCCATCGACATCGCCTACACCCTGATCGATCCGCGCGTGGGGGCACAGGCATGAGCGCCGTTACCACGCCGATCCGCGAGGCGTCGTTCGGGCGCCATCTGCGCCATGTGCTGGCCGACAACCCGGTTACCCTGATGGCCTTCGGCCTGTTCCTGCTGCTGGTGCTCCTGGCGCTGTTCGGCCCCATCATCGCACCCTACGACCCGCTGGCCACCGACACCGACCGGGCGCTGCAAGCCCCGTCCTGGCAACACTGGTTCGGCACCGACAATCTGGGCCGGGACGTGCTCTCGCGGGTGATCGTCGCCACCCGGCATCTGGGTATCGCGGTAAGCGCGGTCGCCCTGTCGTTCGCCATCGGCAGCGCGCTGGGCACCCTGGCCGGCTACTACGGCGGCTGGACCGACCGCATCATCGGCCGGATCAGCGACACCATCATGGCCTTCCCGCTGTTCGTGCTGGCCATGGGCATCGTCGCCGCCCTGGGCAACACGGTGGAGAACATCGTCTACGCCACCGCCATCATCAATCTGCCGTTCTACATCCGCATGGCCCGCGCCGAATCCAGCGTGCGCCGCAGCGCCGGCTACATCACCGCCGCGCGGCTGTGCGGCAACCGCGATGCCCGCATCCTGCTGTTCCAGCTGTTTCCGAACATTCTGCCGCCACTGATGGTGCAGATCTCGCTCAACATGGGCTGGGCGATACTCAACGCCGCCGGGCTGTCGTTCATCGGCCTGGGGGTGCGCCCGCCCACCCCGGAGTGGGGCATCATGGTCGCCGAGGGCGCCAGCTACATCATTTCCGGCGAGTGGTGGATGGCGCTGTTCCCCGGCGCGACGCTGATGCTGGCGGTGTTCTGCTTCAATCTGCTGGGTGACGGGCTGCGCGATCTGATCGATCCGCAGAGGCGCACATGAGCGCGCTGCTGGAGATCGCCGACCTGGCGGTCGAGTTCCGCACCCGCGGCGGCACGGTGCGAGCCCTGGAAGGCGTGAATCTGACCGTCGCCGCCGGCGAGATCGTCGGCGTGGTGGGCGAATCGGGGTCCGGCAAGTCCACCCTGGTGAGCCTGCTGGCACGGTTGGCCGACCCGGTGGCGGGCGAAATCCGCTTCGACGGGGCGCGCATCGACACCATTCCCGCCCGGCACTTCACCCGCTCGCCGCTGCGCCGCGACCTCCAGATCGTGTTCCAGGACCCGTACGCGTCGC
>CAYMHN010000757.1:0-1934 GCA_964390235.1 uncultured Candidatus Competibacteraceae bacterium | reverse complement strand
AGGCGGCGGAAGCGGGTTGTCATGCGCATTCGATACTCTCCTCGAAACGTGTCTGGCCGGCTCATACCCGCCGATGCAGGCGGCGGTCGATCACCAGCAGGATCCAGCCCGAGATCGTGGCAAACAGGAAAAGCAACAGCGCCACCGCCATCAACGTGGCAACGTCATGGCGTTCCATGGAGCGCAGGATCATGAATCCCAATCCGCGCTGCGAGGCGAACAGCTCACCGATCAGCGTGCCGAGCATGGTCAGCGCGAAGCCAACGCGAAAGCCCGACACGATTTCCGGCACGGTGGCCGGCATCAACACGCGCCATGCGGTCTCCGCCGGCCCCATCCGCAGCACCTGGGCGGTGCGCAAGTATGCCGGGTTGATGTTGCGCACAGCACTCATGGTGAAGATGATGACCGGGATAATGCCGTGGATGGCGCCGAAGGCGACCTTGGCGGTCATGCCGAGCCCGAAAAACAGCAGGATGACCGGATAGAGGGTGATCTTCGGGATCGAATACAGCGCCACCAGAATTGGCTCGGCCACTTCGCCCGACAAGCGGTGGGCGCCGAGGGTGACGCCGATGATGAGCCCCCCGCCGAGGGCGTAGACCAGCGCATAGGCGAATGCCGTCAGCGTTTCCTGCACGTGCGGCCAGAACGAAGGCTGGCCCAGAAGTTCCACCATTCGGCTCACCGTGGCCCTTGGCGAGGCGATGGCGACCTCTCCGGCCAGCCAGTGCAGGAACTGCCAAACGACGACGAGGGCAAGACAGACAAGCAGGGTGTCTCCTACGTCTCGCAGCGCGGCGAACAGGCGGCCCGGACGAGCGCCGGATCGGCGGAGGCCTTCAGTGGGTCGGGTTGTGTCGGCGTCCATGGCTTGCATGATCCGTCAGATACGGCCGCCGCGGCGGGCATGAATGCGCCGCTCCCAGAAGTGCAGGCTGATGTTCAGAAATGCCACGAACACCAGCAGCAGCAGCATGAGCCCATACATCGTCCGATTGTCGAAATTGTTGTAGGCGAAGGCGATTTCGTAGCCGATGCCGGCCCCGGACAGGATGAACTCGCCCGCCACCACGCCGATGAAGGAATATGCCACGCACAGCTTGACTCCGGTGAACAGGTGCGGTGTCGCCGATGGCAGGGTGATCAGCATGACTTCAGCCGCCCGGCTCATCCGATGCGCCCGGGCAACCCTGAACAGGACCTTGGGAACGCGGTCGAAACCGTTCAGGGTGTTGATGATCATGGCTACGACGGCGAACAGGAAGGCGATGGCGATGAGCGGCCAGCGGTTGAGGCCGAAAATGACAATGAGCAGCGGATAGAATATGAAGATGGGCACCGCGTAATAGCTCGCCAGCAGGGGGTCGACCGCCTTGCGCAACCGGGGCAGGCGGTGCAGAACGACCGCGATCAGGAAACCGACGCTGACCGCCAGCACGAAGGCCGTGGCGACGTTTTGCAGGGTCATGAAGATGTCCCCGGTCATCCGGCCCGATGCCAGCACATCATAAGCATACACCGCCATGAGAGTCGGAGGCGGCATGGTCAGGCGATCGATCCAGCCGATGCGGCAGACAAGTTCAAGCGCCCCGATGCCTGCCACAATGACCGCCAGCCGGATCCAGCCAACGCGGGTCATCTGCCGCGCTCCCGGCCCATCGCTGCCATGGATTCCTCGCGAAGCAGCGACCACAGGCGGCTGGTGATCGAGCCAAACCGGTCTTCGGCCACGATCCGGCTGTCGCGCTCCCGCGGCCAGCTGGTCTCGATGATGTCGATGAAGCGGCCGGGCCGCGACGACATTACACCGACCCGGTCGGCCAGCATGGCCGCCTCGTCGAGCGCATGGGTGATCAACATGATGGTGGCGCCCGTGGCCCGCCACAGCCGCAGCACCTCGTCGCCCATGAGCAGGCGCGTCTGCTGATCGA
>CAYMHN010000756.1:0-1937 GCA_964390235.1 uncultured Candidatus Competibacteraceae bacterium | reverse complement strand
CCAGGGCGACCAGCGCGGTAATCTCGGCTGGCTGCGCCAGGGCCTGCGCGGTGAGGACCGGCAGCAGGCCCTTGAGCAGATCGCCCAGCAGGGTGACGGCGGCCGCCGGTTTCCCGCCGATCCGCAGCACATTGGTGGCGCCGGGGTTGCCGGAGCCTTGTTCGCGGGGGTCGGGGAGTCCCAGCGCACGGCACACCAGCACGGCGGAGGACACCGAGCCCAGCAAGTAGGCCGCAAGAATGAGCGTGAGGTTCAGTATCATCGCGCTATTGAACGGCTCTCGCGCCGCGTGGTCAAGAGGTGACGAATCGCATGGCTTCCAACCGGGCGGAACAACACGAACCCATGGACATCATCTTTATCCGCGAACTGCGCATCGACACGGTGATCGGCATTTACGACTGGGAGCGGCGGATCCGGCAGACGATCAGCCTGGATCTGGAACTCGGGGCCGATACCCGCCAGGCGGCGGCCAGTGACCACATCGACGATACCCTGAGTTACAAGGACGTGGCCAAACGGGTCAGCGCCCATGTGTCCGGCAGCGAATTCCTGTTGCTGGAGGCCCTGGCCGAGTCGGTCGCCGAACTGCTGATGAGCGAATTCCGGGTGCCCTGGCTGCGCCTGCGGGTCAGCAAGCCGGGGGCCGTCACCGGCGCCCGCGCTGTCGGGGTGTTGATCGAGCGGCGTGTCTGAGCATGGCGCGCGTCTTCGTCAGCATCGGCAGCAACATCGATCCGGCGCATAATGTGGCCTCCTGTCTACGGCATCTCGAAGAGGCCTTCGGGGCGCTCACCGTGTCACGCATCTACCGCAGCGCACCGGTGGGTTTCGTGGGCGACGATTTCTACAATCTGGTGGTCGGTTTCGACACCGACCTTTCACCTCGGGCCGTGAGCCGCGCCTTGCGGGCGATCGAGCAACGGCATGGGCGCAGCCGCCGGGGTCGGACCCGGTACTCCGCCCGTACCCTGGACCTGGACCTGCTGCTGTATGATGATCTGGTGCTGCGCGATGGCGGTCTGGAACTGCCGCGTGACGAGATCACCCGCTATGCCTTCGTGTTGCAGCCGCTGGCCGAGATCGCCGGCCAGCACCGGCACCCACTGACCGGCGAGACCTATGCGGCGTTGTGGGAGTCCTTCGATGCCGAGGATCAGCGCTTGCGGGCCGTCAGCTCGGGGTAGTTTACAAATCACCCCAGCGATTGCCGCGGCGGGGCCGTAGCCGCGGTAAAAACACCCCGATCAGCAGGCCGGTCAGCAACACGCCGGCCCCGCGGATGAACCACTGCTGGCTGGTCTGGTCGCTCAGGGCGTCGTTCTCCTGCTGCAATAATTGCAGCGAGCGTTCCAGTTCGATCATGTCGTGCTCCAGTCGCTCGTTGCGCTGATCGATGGCAATGGCATTGGCCGCGGTGCGGCGCAGCTGGGCCAGATCTTCATTGAGTCGTCGATTGTCGGCCTGCAAGCGCTGGTAGTCCTGCTCCAGCTGTTGCTGTGCCGCGCCGAGCCGGGCCAGTTCGCTGCGCAGCCGTTCGTGCTCTTCCATCGGTGAGTCGGTCTGCGCGCTGGCGTCCAGCAGCAGGCCCAGCAGCAACAGGGTGGCTAGCAAGCGCATGATGGGTAAGGACGACCGAGGAAGCCTCATTGTAACCCGATGAGGGGTATGTGCCGCTACATGAACAGATTGCGGCCACCGTCCACGGCCAGGGTCTGGCCGTTGATATAGCCACCGTCACGGGCCAGGAACAGCACCGCGCGGGCGATATCATCGGGGGTGCCGAGCCGGCCCAGTGCGACCCGTTCGAGTATCGCCTGCTGCGCCGCCGGATCCTCGATGGTCTTCACGAGGATGTTCATCTGCGCGACGTGGTCGGCGTCCATGGTGGCGTGAGAGGAGAGGAACTTGAATCCGCCTGCCTCTACGTCGCGGCC
>CAYMHN010000755.1:0-1940 GCA_964390235.1 uncultured Candidatus Competibacteraceae bacterium | reverse complement strand
AGCCGAGACCCCTGGCGCCAGGGCACGGCCGCTTATCGCAGCGGCCAGTTCGAACGCGCCGACCGGGCCTTCGAACAACTGCCCGGCGCCGTGGGGGCCTATAACCGGGGCAATGCCCTGGCCTACCAGGGGCGCTACCCCGAGGCCGTGGCCGCCTATACCGATGCCCTGCGACTGGACCCGACCATGGAGGATGCGCGCTACAACCGGGAGTTGGTGGAACAGCTGCTACGAGATCAGCCGCAGGGGGCCGGCGACGAGCAGCAGCAGCGGGATGCCGGCGCCGTCGGTCAGGACGGGGGAGCCAGCAGCGGCACGGCGGAGCCTTCCGCCCCTCCCGAGGGTGCCGACCCGAACTCGCGCGAGGACAGCGCGGCGGACGAGGCGGATACCGACCCACCGGGCGAACCGGCACCCGAAGCCGACCCCTCGAACCAGCAAGACCCGACCGTCGAATCCCTCACCGAGGAACAGCAGCAGGCACTGGATCAGTGGCTGCGACGGGTTCCCGACGACCCCGGGGGTCTGCTGCGGCGCAAGTTCCTCTACCAGTACCAGCGCCGTGAGGCGGCGACCGAGGCGGGACGGCGGCCATGATCATGCGCGGGCTGTTGCTGCTGCTATGGGGGCTCGCCGCCTGGTCGGTCCAGGCCCAGACCGTGGAAGCTTCGCTGGATCGGGACACGGTGTTTCTCGGCGAGACGGTGCTGCTGACCATCGAAGTCAGCGGCCGGCTGCAAGGCGATGCCCCGGACGTCGGCTTGCTGACCCGCGATTTCGAGATCCTCGACAGCCGCCGCAGCCAGCAGGTCGAGGTCATCAACGACAATCGACGCGAACTCACCCGCTGGCTGTTCGAGCTGGCCCCGCGCCAGATCGGCGACCTGACCCTGCCGGCCCTGCCCATAGGCCAAGGGCTACGCACCCGCGAACTGGCGCTGACCGTACTGCCGGTCCCCGAACAGGAGCAACATGCCAATGCGGTGTTCATCGAGGTGGTTGCCGAACCCCTCGATCCCTATGTCCACAGCCAGGTGCGCTACAGCGAGCGGATTTTTCTGGCCACCGGGCTGCGCGACAACGCCCTGACCCGGGAGGCCCCGATCGAGCATGCCGTGGTCCGTCCCCTGGGTGATTTCCGCGAGTACGTGGCGCAGCGTGACGGCCGCAACTACCGGGTCTATGAACGCAGCTTCGCGCTGTTGCCGGAGCGCAGCGGTGAACTGGTACTGCCGGCTCTGACCTTGCGCGGCCGCCTGCCCGACCAGCGCCAGTCGCTCAGCCGTGGCCGCCTGATCGAGGTGCGCAGCGAGCCGATCACCCTGCAAGTCCGGCCCCGGCCGCCCGGCTACAGCGGCGACCACTGGTTACCCACGCCGACGCTGGTACTGAGCGAGACCTGGCCCGAGGATGTCCCCGAGTTCCGGGTCGGCGAACCGATCACCCGGACCCTGGTGCTGAGCGCGCGCGGTCTGGACGCCGCCCAGTTGCCCGACCTCGACATCCCCGCGCTGGACTGGGCGCGGGTCTACCCGGATCAGCCGGTGACCGAGACCCGCCATGACGGCAGCTGGCTGGAGGGTCGCCGGGAGCAGGGCCTGGCCTTGGTGCCCACGGAGGCCGGCGACTTCACCCTGCCCGGTCTACAACTGGTCTGGTGGGATACCGAGGCCGATCGGGAACGCATCGCCGAACTGCCCGCGCGTCGGATTACGGTATCCTTGGCCCCGCGGCCCGATCCGGCTCCGGAGACCGTGGCGGAACCGATACCGGCGGCACCCATCCCCATGACCGGCGAACCGGGGGCGGCGTTCCCCTGGCCTTGGCTCAGCGCCGGATTGCTGGCCGTTTGGTGCCTGACCCTGCTGGGCTGGTGGCGGGATCGCCGGCGCCGGCCGACGGCAGCATCGGACACAGCCACCGAACCGAGTCGCAAGGCC
>CAYMHN010000754.1:0-1945 GCA_964390235.1 uncultured Candidatus Competibacteraceae bacterium | reverse complement strand
GAACTGGCCCTTCTTGATGTTCACCGGCTTGCCCTGCGAGCAGGCGGCGATGATGAAATTCGTCTGCCGGCAAAGAAAGGCCGGTGTCTGGAGTACGTCGACGACCGCCGCCACTTCCCCGAGCGGCGTATCTTCGTGGATGTCGGTCAGCACCGGCACGCCGATGTCGCGCCGGACCGCCTCGAGTATGGCCAGCCCTTGCTCGAGCCCCGGCCCGCGGAAACTGCCGATGGAAGAGCGATTGGCCTTGTCGAAAGACGACTTGTAGATAAACGGTACGCCGAGGCGGCCCGTGATCTCCTTGAGTCGCCCGGCCGTGTCCATCGCCAGCTCGCGGCTCTCGATCACGCAGGGCCCCGCGATCAGGAAAACCGGCCGATCCAGGCCAACTTCGAAGCCACACAGCCTCATGCCCGGGCGACCTCCGGCTCCGAGTACTGCCGGCGCGCCCGCGCCGCATCGATGAACCCGGCAAACAGCGGATGGCCGTGGCGCGGGTTGGACGTGAACTCCGGATGGAACTGGCAGGCGATGAACCAGGGATGATCCGGCAGCTCGATCATTTCGCAGAGTCCGTCCACCGACCAGCCCGACAGCACCAGCCCGGCCTTCTCAAGCGCGCCACGATAATTGTTGTTGAACTCGTAGCGATGGCGGTGGCGCTCGACGATCTTCTGGGCACCGTAGATGTTCGCCGCGCGGCTGCCCGGAGCCAGCAGGCACTCCTGCCCGCCCAGTCGCATCGTGCCGCCGAGGTCGGACTCTTCGCAACGCTTCTCCAGCGCGCCGCTGCGGTCCCTCCACTCGGTGATCAACGCAATCACCGGGTGAGGCGTATCGCGCTGGAACTCAGTGCTGTGCGCGCCGGCAAGACCGGCGACATGGCGGGCGTAATCAATTACCGCGACCTGCATTCCCAGGCAGATGCCAAGGTACGGGACGCCGTTCTCGCGCGCATAGCCTGCGGCGATGACCTTGCCCTCGATGCCGCGGTCGCCGAAACCGCCGGGCACCAGGATCGCGTCCATGTCCTCCAGGCAGCGCGTATCGCCATCACGCTCGATGCGCTCGGCTTCCACGAAATGGATCTTGACCCGCGTGCGGGTGTGAATGCCGGCGTGGATCAGGGCCTCGTTGAGCGACATGTACGAGTCCTGGAAATCCACGTACTTGCCGACCATCGCAATATCCACGCGATGCAGCGGATTGGCCTTGGCGTCTACGACCGCGTGCCACTCCGAAAGGTCGGCCGGCGGCGCCTCGATGCGGAGCTTTTCGCAGATGATGTCGTCGAGGTGCTCGGCGTTGAGCAGCAACGGGATCTTGTAGATGTCGTCCGCATCCACGGCGGAAATGACCGCGCGCTCGGCCACATTGGTGAAAAGAGCAATCTTGCTGCGCTGGTCCGGCGGCAGCGGGCGATCGGCGCGGCACAGCAGGACGTCGGGCTGAATGCCGATGCTCCGCAATTCCTTGACCGAGTGCTGGGTGGGCTTGGTCTTGATCTCGCCCGAGGTGGCGATATAAGGCACCAGGGTCAGGTGCATGTAGGCCACCTGGTCGCGCCCCAGTTCAGTGCCCATCTGGCGGATCGCCTCGAGAAAGGGCAGCGACTCGATATCGCCGACGGTGCCTCCGATTTCCACCATGCAGACGTCGGCATCGCCGGCGCCGGCACGGACGCAGCGCTTGATCTCGTCGGTGATGTGCGGAATGACCTGCACAGTCGCGCCGAGGTACTCGCCGCGCCGCTCCTTGCCGATGACATTCTGGTAAATGCGGCCCGTCGTGTAATTGCTGTAGCGTGAGGTCGTGGTGCTGACGAAGCGCTCGTAATGCCCCAGGTCCAGGTCGGTCTCCGTGCCGTCCTGGGTCACGAAGACCTCGCCATGCTGAAAGGGGCTCATGGTGCCTGGATCCACGTTGATGTAGGGATCCAGCTTGA
>CAYMHN010000753.1:0-1949 GCA_964390235.1 uncultured Candidatus Competibacteraceae bacterium | reverse complement strand
CAGCCCGCCAGCCAGGCGAAGCCGGCGATGCCGACCACGCCCATGGCGATGCCCACCGGCACCCGCAGTAGAATCAGTGCCAGGGCGGCGACAAAGCCGAACAGGCCGATCAGGGGACCGCTCATGGAGTGGCGACAGGATCCCGGCCGCTGAGCGCCACCACCAGCTCGCGCCAGATCAGCAGCAAGGTGGCCACCGCCGACAGCGCCAGCCCGGCCAGCAGCGGCGCCCAGTACCAGAACAGCGGGATGCCTATGGTCTGCGAGACATCGCCGAAGGCCTGCTGCTGCCAGGCCGAGTTCCAGCCATGGCGCAGCATCAGGGCCAGCAGTCCGGTAGCCAACACGGCGGCCAGCAGGCGCAGCAGCGCGGCCAGTCGCGGCGGCAGATTCTGCACCAGCAGATCGACGCTGACATGGCCGTCGCTCATGAAAGTGTAGGGGATGGTCAGAAACGCGGCCGTCATGATGGTCAGCTGCACCAGATCGATCACGCCGGGCACGGCGCTGCCCAGCGGCCGCAGCACGATATCGGCCACGGTGATGACCATGGCCCCGAGCAGGGCCAGCACCCCGAGCAGCGCCGCGATCAGGCAGAGCCGCTCGAAGCCCCGGAACAGGAAGCGCAAGCGTTCAGCCTTCCAGTTCGGCCACCTTGGCTTGCATGGCTTGGTAGATCTCGCGGGCGTTGCTCACCCCCTCGGCCTCCAGTTCAACCAGATAGGCCTCGATCATGGGGGTCAGGGCCTCGCGCCAGCGCTCGCGCTCCTCGTCGGACAGCACGGTGATCTGGCTGCCACGCGCCTCGGCCGCCGCCAGACCCGGCGCGTCCCAGGCGTTCCACCAGTCGCCGAAACGCTCGATCAGTACCTCCCCGGACAACTGGTCGATGCAGTCGCGCACCTTGTCCGGCAGGCCGTCGTAGCGGTTCTGGTTCATGACGAAGAAGAACGACACGGTGTAGGTGCGGGCATCCAGGTGATGGCCCAGCACCTCGGCCAGGCGGAACGAGGCCACCGGGTCCCAGGGGAACACGCTGCCGTCGATCACCCCTTTCTGCAGGTTCTCGTACACCTGACCCGGCGGCAGACCCTGCGGCACGGCGCCCAACTGCTCCAGCATCATCGAGATCGCCGGGCTGGGGGTGCGGATGCGCAGCCCGCGCAGGTCTTCCATGGTGCGCACCGGCTTGTCGGTGGTATGGATCAGGCCGCCGTTGTGGGCGTGCAGGGCCAGCACTTTGAGGCCGTCGTATTCCCCGGCCAGATACTCCGGATACAGCGCCCACAGGGTCCGGGTGGCGGCGTCGGCGCTCTCGGTCAGGAACGGCAGGTCGATGATCGAGGTGCGCGGGAAACGCCCGCGCGGGATGCCGTGCAGGCCGTGGGCGATATCGACCACCCCGGCCAGCACCTGCTCCTGCTGGCGGGCCACATTGCCCAGCTGGGTGCCGCCGGGGAAGATCGCCACCGTCGCCTCTCCCTCGGTGCAGGCTTCCAGGTCCTGCGTCCAGGGTTCGATGAAGTCGGTATGGATGCCGTGGACCGGCGGCAGGAAATGGCTGAGCCGCAGTTCCAGGGCGCTGGCGGACTGGGCCAACAGCACCGTCAGACTCAGGGTGGCTAACAGCATGCGCATGGTGGTTGCTCCTTCGGTTTATTGGAATTCGATGGGATACGATAGATAACCGCGAAACCGGGCGCGACCGCCGCGCCGGTACGGGCCGCCGCGTCGCAAGCGCGGGAAGCGCTCCAGCAACCCGGTCGCGATACGCGTGGGGAAGGGCCGCATGAAGAGGTTCGCGAACAACGCGGCCAGGTACAGGCGGCGCGCGAAGCTTTCCTGCCTCGACCAGGAGATCGCCCGCGCTGCGGTAGACCTCGGCCGTCCAGTCGAGGGCCTCGGCGAAGCTTGAGGCGCCGGTGCACAGGACGAGGAAGTCCTGGAGGT
>CAYMHN010000752.1:0-1950 GCA_964390235.1 uncultured Candidatus Competibacteraceae bacterium | reverse complement strand
AAGAAATCTTTTTCGCGCCACGCGCCACCCGCTACTCGCCGCGGAAACGGAGTGACCAGATGAGCATCAAACTGACCCACCTCTCCAGATCCAGCGGTTGAGCCGCCAAGATGGCCCCTGGGCCATTGGCGCAGGTGCTGCGCCAGCTGCCGACTGTTGCCGATGACAATCATTTGACTGCCGCGATCCCCTTCGCTGACGCCGGGGTCTATCGTATCTCTGCCGATTGCGCCCTGGTGCAGTCGGTCGACTTCTTTACGCCGATTGTCGACGATCCGCGCACTTTCGGCCGGATTGCCGCGGCCAACGCGCTCTCCGACATCTACGCCATGGGCGGCCGACCGCTGACAGTCATGAACCTGGTCGGCTTCCCGGCCTGCCTGGAGCACGACATCCTGGTGGAGATTCTCAAGGGGAGCGCGGAAAAGGTACACGAAGCCGGCGCGGTGATCGTCGGCGGGCACACCGTGGAGGATGACGAACCAAAATTCGGCCTGGCGGTCACCGGCCTGGTCGACCCGGCCAAGCTGGTCACCACGGCGGGCGCGCAGCCCGGCGACGCTCTGGTGCTGACCAAGCCCCTCGGCACCGGTATCCTGGCCACGGCACTGAAGGGGGAAGTGATCGACGAGCAACAGATGAGCGAGGCGATTCGCGGCATGGCAACCTTGAACCGGTTGGCGGCGGAGAGCATGCTCGCAGTCGGCATCCATGCCTGCACCGACATTACCGGTTTCGGCCTGCTCGGCCACGCCCTGGAAATGGCCGAAGCGAGCGGCGTCGGCCTGGAGATCGAAGCCGCCGCCCTGCACGTCTACCCGCAGGTGCTGGAACTGGCGGCCATCGGCCTGGTGCCGGTCGGCAGCTACCGCAACCGCGAACACTACCTGCCCAAGGTGGTCAACCGCGAGGAACTGCCTGCGGAGGTCGTCGATATCCTCGCCGACCCGCAGACTTCAGGGGGGCTGCTGATGGCTGTTGCGGCGGAGCGCCTGGCACTTTTGACGAGCAGACTCGGCGCGGCCGGTTGCGCTGCATTTCAAATCGGCCGGGTGGTCGATGCACACCCGGGAAGGCTGGTGGTGACCTGACAGGTTGCCGGCCTGCAGGGCCACGGCAACCCCGGGCGTAACCAGTCCCCGCCAGACCGTTATCAGCGATTCTGCAGCAGCGCGAAAATCACCGCGAGCAGCAGAATCAGGGCCGTACTCACTCCGGCCAGCAATTTCGCAAACAACAGCCGCATAACTTCGCCTCCATTTGATCAAACCAGATCGAACAATTCCGAATGGATGCGGGTCGCCGGCACACCCTGGCGGGCCAACCCCCGTTCCGCCACCTCGATCATCGGCGTCGGACCGCAAATGAAGCTCTCCCGTGCCGCCTTGTCGGCAGGCAGATGACGGGCGAACAGCTCTTCATCGAGAAAGCCGGTCTCGCCCTGCCAGTCGGCGGGCGGCTCACTGAGGACATAGACGATGTCGAGATCAAGCCGCCCCTTGAGCTGCTCCAGCTCTTCACGAAAGGTCAGCCGCTCCCAGGTGTGATAGGCGTAGAACAGCAGCAGGGGACGCCGATCGCCGCGATCGGCAAGGGTGCGCAGCATGCTCATCACCGGGGCAATCCCCACCCCGCCGGCGACGAAGATGTAGCCGGGCGCCCGGCTGCGGTCGATGCTGAAGGTGCCATAGGGGCCATCGAGCCAGGCCGGCGTGCCCGGCTTGACCTGGCCGATACTGCGGGTGAAATCGCCGAGCTCCTTGATGGTGAAACGCACCTCCCGCACGGTCACGGCGCTCGACGAGATGGAAAACGGGTGGTCCTGCATGGCGAAGGGCGAACTCCACAGGGTCAGCCAGGCAAACTGCCCGGGCAGGAAACGAAAGCCGCCGTGACCATCGGGGCGCAGCACCAGGGTCCAGGCGCTGCCGCGCTCTTCGATAACCTCGA
>CAYMHN010000751.1:0-1960 GCA_964390235.1 uncultured Candidatus Competibacteraceae bacterium | reverse complement strand
AATTCATCCACCGCTGGCAACACTCCGCCGCCTCCGAGCGCTCGAACTACGCCCTGTTTCTGGCCGAACTCTGTGACGTACTCGACCTGCCGCGCCCCGACCCGGCCGGCGAGGACACCGCCCTGCTCGACTACGTCATCGACCGGCGGGTGGTCTTCCAGCACGGCGACGGCAGCAGCTCGGTCGGCTTCATCGATCTGTACCGGCGCGGCTGCTTCGTGCTGGAGGCCAAGCAGGGCAGCAACGCCCCGAGAAAAGTAGGGTGATGAGATGGTCTCCTCCGGGAAGACGAATAGATACCTTCCGAACCAGATTGTTGTCTTCCTGGTATTGTCACACTAGTATGAAACCCGATTCCGTTCCGGAGGCTTCCATGAAGCCATCAGCCACCCTCGCCCTCAAGCGCGCTGCCGTGCGCGAAGCGACAAGCTGTTTCCGTGCCGCGAACCCTCGTGTTTTCGGTTCGGCACTACGCGGCACGGATCAGGACGGCAGTGACCTGGATCTGCTGGTGAACACGCTGCCCGGTGCTACGTTGTTCGACCTCGGGGGCCTGCAAGATTCTGTAGGGTGGGCAAAGGCGAAGCCGTGCCCACGCGGTGACGGCAGAGTTCGCGTGGGCAACAAGTTGCCCACCCTACCCGATTCTACAGCTTGGTATAGCCTTTTCCGGGATTCGCCTAAACAGGCGTTTCGGGAGAAACTGTCCACTATTCGGCTGCGCAATCAGGATTCCCAATGTCCAACCCAGCTCTGAAACCCGACCACCCGCATATCGTTTCCCATCCGGAATACTGCAGGGGCAGTCCGGTAATCACGGGTACCCGGTTTCCGGTGCGATCCGTGGTCAATTATGTTTTGAAGCAGGGGCTGACTCCGGAAGAACTGGTGCGGGAGTTCGACCATCTGACCCTGGCTCAGGTCTATGACGCCCTGTCTTACTATTACGACCACCAGGACGAAATCGAGCGCGATCTGGTGGAAAAGAAGATGACCTTCACCCGATGGCGGTTATCCTGATAGAGTATGTTCAAGACCCATCAGCAACCAAGAGAACCTAGCCATGAAGATCGCCTACAAGACCACGGCAAGCGCCACCGGCGGCCGCGACGGCAAGTCCGCCACCACGGACGGCAGCCTCAGCGTCAAGCTGACGACGCCCAAGGAACTCGGCGGCCCGGGGGGTGAGGGCAACAACCCCGAGCAGCTCTTCGCCGTCGGTTATTCCGCGTGCTACCTGGGCGCGCTCAAGCATGTGGCGGGGCAGGAAAAGGTCACGATTCCCGATGACGCGCGCGTCACCGCCACCGTGGGCATCGGTCCCCGCGACGACGGCCAGGGTTTCGGTATCGACGTGGACCTGGAAGTCAGCCTGCCGGGCATCGACAGAAACCAGGCCGAGGATCTGGTCAAGAAAGCCCACGTGGTCTGTCCATACTCGCACGCCACGCGCGGCAATATCGACGTGCGTACATCGATCGCGTAGGTCCCGCTTTCCACGATACTGCCGGCGAAATCACTCCCGAAGATCCTGCCCGACTGTAGAGTACGCACCGCGCACCGACCCTTGATGGTGCGCGGTGCACATCCCACCGGCTGCTGGGTGGATGACTGACGCAAACCCGCAGCACCGTTCAGCTTCGATTCACACCGGCGATGCGACCATGGACCCGCATCGAGATGATCCGGGAACGTTTCCCGATCTCGATCGGTTCATTCATGTTTAATAAATAAGGAGAACCCTGATGAGCAATGCCAAGCAAGCCGATCAGCGACCCGATCTGCGTCGTCGCCGGATGCTGGCCCGCCTCGGCCTGTTCGCCACCGCGGCCTATGTCAGTCCGGTACTGCTCAACGTGGGGATGGCGAACGCATCCACCCGGCCATCGACACCATCTCGGCCAAGCCGCCCGGTCCAGCAGATCGGGCAGCAGCAGCAGATACAGCACCGTCAGCACCG
>CAYMHN010000750.1:0-1961 GCA_964390235.1 uncultured Candidatus Competibacteraceae bacterium | reverse complement strand
GCGCCGATCAGCATGACCACCACAACCCCCTTGCGCCAGTCGCTCACGGCGAGGATCGCAGCCAACATGGTGAGGGCAGCCGTCAGCTCAAGCACCGGCCTTGCTCGCCCCCGGATAACGCGGCCCCCGCCAGGCCAGTTGCAGTGCCCAGCACAAGCCGGTCAGCTCGGCCGTCAGGGTCAAGGGAATCCACCAAGGCCGGCGCAGGTGATGGCGGGTCGCCACCGCACTGCCCAAGCGCTGCAAGACACCTCGCCAGACAGCGGCGCCGCGGGCCGTGCGCAGCAGGTAATAATAAGCGCCGACCGCGTGATCCGGTCTGGCCGTGGTCAGATGATGGCCGTAGCTGCGGGTACCGCCCGCCGTGGCCTTGAGGTGGTGGATCGCCGCATCCGGCTCGAAGTGTATCCGATCACCCGCCGCTCGCCAGCGCGCCGCGAACTCGCGCTCGAAATGATAGGCCACCCGGACGAAGTTCTCGTCGAAGCCGCCGATGGCCAGCGCCTGGTCGCGCCGAACCGAGAAATTGCCGCCCATGAAGTGCTCGACCGGTCCGCGCTCGGTGGCGGCAAAGCCGGCCTCGGCCCGGGAACGTTCTCCCTTGCCCTCGTCCCAGGGCTGGACCACCCGCCCGGCCACCAGACTGGCCTCGCCCTGCACCCGGACATGGGTGGCGATCAGTCCGGGTTCGGGGATGATGTCGTCATCCAGGAATAACACCAGATCATGGCGCGCCTCGATCAAGCCACAGTTCATGGCTCGGGGGATGGAAGGCTCCGGCAGCCGCAACCAGCGTATCCGCCCCGTGTCGTTCCAGTCGGTCAGCGTCCGTTCGGTCGCCGGCTCATGCCGCTCGGTCTGGTCGATGACCAGGATCTCGTCCGGCGGCGGCGACTGCGCGAACAGGTATGACAGGGTATCCAGCAGCACCCGCTCGCGGCGATAGGTGGGGATGACGGTGGTCAGCATGTCCGGATTTACGCGCCTTCGTATATCTCGGCCAGCGCAAGCTCCAGCGCCAGCGATACCAAGCGCACCTGCTCACCCGCACCGTAGGTCTCGACTTCCCATCCGTCAGATAGCCGTCGGAACACCTCCACCCGCGGCTCGGACTGTGCAACCAGCAAATACTCCTTCAGACTGATCAGGCGCTGATAGGCAATGCGCTTCTCATGCCGGTCACGGGCTTCGGTCGTCTCCGACAGCACTTCGACAACCAGCACCGGCTCGGAGACAATCCTGTCGCTCAGCTCGCCAGGCTGGCAAGATACCACCAGATCGGGGTAGTAGAAATTATCGCCAACTCGAACCTTGAGGTCGGACACGAACACCCGACAGGGTGAGCCACGCAAATGCAAGCGTAGCGCCCCGAACAGATTGCCGGCGATCAGATTATGCCGCTGGGTGGTGCCAACCATGGCAACCAGGTAGCCATCGACCAGTTCGTGGCGGATTTCACTGGTCTCTTCCAGCGTCAGGTAGTCAGCTACGCTTAACGGGCTGAGTTTGCGGATGGCGGACATGGTGGCATCCAGAGAGTTGCATGCATGATCAAGTTTAACAAATTCCAGGCAAGCTCAACGCGGCGCGAACACCAGCTTGAGCCAGCTCTTCCAATGCAAGGGATCATGCCGAACGGCTTCGCGCAGATATTTGCGCCCCCGCGGATCGCCTCGCGCCGCCAGACAGCTGCCGATGAAGTAATGCCCGGCCGCCAGCCGGCCATGATCACCTTCATCATCGGTACCCGGCCTGATCGCCGCGGCGGCAGCCAGAAAGGGTGTTTCCTCCAGCCCCGCGCGCCGGGCGCGGGTTGCGCGTTCGATCAGCGCTTTCAAACGGCGTTGTTCGACCGCGTAGCGTCCACTGATCGAACCCGCGGTCAGCCGCGCCCGGTACAGACTCTCGGGCACGATACCATGGCCCCCCACCTCGATCAGCCGACTCCAGAGGTCCAGATC
>CAYMHN010000749.1:1152-1962 GCA_964390235.1 uncultured Candidatus Competibacteraceae bacterium | reverse complement strand
CGCCGCCAGGTCGACCACGGCCGGGACACCGGTGAAGTCCTGCATCAGCACCCGCGCCGGGGTGAAGGCGATCTCGCGCTCGCTGGGCTTGGCCGGGTCGTAATTGGCCACGGCCAGGATATCGTCGCGGGTGATGTTCTCGCCGTCCTCGAAGCGCAGCAGATTCTCCAGCAGGATTTTCAGCGAGAACGGCAGGCGGCTGAGATCGGCTTGATTCTTGAGGGCATCGAGCCGATAGATGTGGTAGTCCTTGCCGGCGACGGACAGCGTCGAACGGGCTTTGAAACTGTCTTTCATGAGCTACTCTCCCGATATCCTGAATTGGCTGCGGGTGGTGCAAAGCAACAACAAATAATACCACGAGCAAGCCGGTGATCGAAGTGTATTAGCGCTGGCTCCAGCGCCCGCGCCACAACAGTATCAGCAGGGTGATGGCCGTCAGCGGAATGACGAACAGCAGCATCACATTGCTGTAGGTGTCGAGCGCGTCGTGACCGGTCGCGTCGAGTACCAGATAAGCCAGGTAGGCGGCATAATAGGTGATGAACAGCGCTCCCTCCCAGCGCTCGATGCGGTGACCGGTCATGAAGATCGGCAAACAGGCGATGGCCACGGCGATCATCACCGGCAGGTCGAAGTTCAGCGCCGCCGCCGATACCGCAATGCCTTCCGGGGCGACCAGACCGGTCAGACCCAGCACGGCGAGAATATTGAACAGATTGCTGCCGATGGCATTACCGACCGCGATATCGCGCTCGCCGCGCAGACTGGCGACGATGGAAGCGGCGATTTCCGGCATGGAGGTGCCCA
>CAYMHN010000749.1:0-1142 GCA_964390235.1 uncultured Candidatus Competibacteraceae bacterium | reverse complement strand
CCGCGATGATGGTCAGGCCGATGATCAGTTCGCTCAGACCCAGCAGCCGAGCGATCACCACCGCCCCCTCGACCAGCCAGTAGGCGCCCAGACTCAGCAGAATCAGGCCGGCGGACAGCAAGCCCAGATTGCGGGGCAGGGAGCTGATGGCAGAGTCCGCGCCGTAATTGCTGGCGTATTCCTGCTGGACTTCGTGGCTGGTCTCGCGGCGACTCTGGATGACGGAAAACACCACGTAGGCGATGATGCCGGTGAACAGCAGGGCGCCGTCCAGGCGGCTGATCCAGCCGTCCAGGGCCAGCAGATAGAGCAGGATGGAGACCCCGATCATCAGCGGCACATCGAGCCGGATCAGCTGCTGTTGCACGAGCAGCGGCGCCGCCAGCGCCGCCAGGCCGAGAATCAGCAGGATATTGCAGATATTGCTGCCCACCACATTGCCGATGGCCAGATCGGGTTGGCCGGCCGCGGCTGCCTGTACGCTGACCGCCAGTTCCGGCGCGCTGGTGCCGAAGGCGACCACGGTCAGGCCGATCACCAATGGCGATATTCCGAACCGGCCGGCCAGGCGGGCCGAACCGCGCACCAGCCATTCGGCGCCGACTATCAGCAGGACAAAGCCCAGCCCGAACAGGATCAGGGTGATCAGCATGGCTTGGATATCATGACGAGGTGGCTGATTCTGCCACAAAGACGGACGTTTTACCCCTGCTGAACAGCCTTGCGGACAGGCAGGCTCTTAGGCCGACAGCCGCTCGTAGAACCCGGCGCGCAGCTTCTCATCGGCCAGCAGAGGTATTTTTCGTCGAAGTGGAAGGCATCCGGATCCATCTTCTATTCCTCGTCGCCTTGCAGCTCGATCAAAACGGTTGTGGCATCCAGCCCCAGACGCAGCGACCAGCGCAAGGCTTCGGCGAAGAACTCGGCCTGAGGCGCCAGATCGCCTGCATCGGCGAGGGCGATCGTTTCCAGATAGCGTCGCCGGTCGCGGCTCTTGACCACCAAGGGCAGGAGCCCGGCGCGCAGCAGCACGAAGTTCAGCAGCAGGCGGACGACACGGCCATTGCCATCGTCGAAGGGGTGGATGCGGATGAATTCGTGATGCAGCCGGGCAAGCAGTGTCGGAAGCGCGAGGCTTGGGG
>CAYMHN010000748.1:0-1966 GCA_964390235.1 uncultured Candidatus Competibacteraceae bacterium | reverse complement strand
AGCATCGCGCATCGTCGTCATCGGCGGCGGCATCATCGGCTGTTCCACGGCCTATCATCTGGCCCGGCTGGACCAGGAAGTGATACTGCTGGAGCAGGCCCAGCCGACCTCCGGCAGCACCTGGCATGCCGCCGGACTGGTCGGCCAGCTGCGCAGCAACGCCAACATCACCCAGCTGCTGGGTTATTCGGTGGACCTGTACCGGCGCCTGGAAGCTGAAACCGGTCTGGCCAGCGGCTGGAAGATGAACGGCGGGCTGCGCCTGGCCTGCAACGCCGATCGCTGGATCGAGGTCAAGCGCCAGGCCACCACCGCGCATTCCTTCGGCCTGCCCATGGAACTGCTGACACCCGCCGAGGCGCATGCGCTGTGGCCGCTGATGGCCATAGCCGATCTGGTCGGTGCGGCCTTTCTGCCCACCGACGGCCAGGCCAATCCGGCCGATATCACCCAAGCTCTGGCCAGGGGCGCGCGCCAAGCCGGGGCGTTGCTGTTCGAGGACACGCCGGTGACCGGCATCGAACTGGAGCGCGGCCGGGTGGCGGCGGTGATCACGCCCGCCGGGCGCATAGCCTGCGAGAAAGTGGTGCTCTGCTGCGGACTGTGGACCCGCGAACTGGCGCGCCGCGTCGGCGTCAACGTGCCGCTGGTGCCGGTGCGGCATCAGTATCTGGTCACCGAGCCGATTGCCGGGGTCACCCCCGATCTGCCCACGCTGCGCGATCCGGACCGGCTGATCTATTTCAAGGAGGAAGTCGGCGGGCTGGTGATGGGCGGCTACGAGCCCGATCCCGTACCCTGGGCCGAGTCCGGCATCCCCGAGGGGTTCCGCTTCAGCCTGCTGGATTCCGACTGGGACCACTTCGAGCCGCTGATGCGCCAGGCCATCGCCCGGGTGCCGGCCCTGGAGACGGCCGGGGTGAAAACCCTGATCAACGGCCCCGAGAGCTTCACCCCGGACGGCAACTTCATCCTCGGCGAGGCACCGGAGTTGCGTAATCTGTTCGTCGGCGCCGGCTTCAACGCCTTCGGCATCGCCAGCGGCGGCGGGGCCGGCATGGCCCTGGCCGAATGGGTAGCCAAGGAGACTCCGCCCTTCGATCTGTGGCCGGTGGACATCCGCCGCTTCGGCCACAACCATCGCGATGTCCACTGGGTGCGCAAGCGCACGCTCGAAGCCTATGCCAAGCACTACACCCTGGCCTGGCCGGGCGAGGAATACACCTCGGGCCGACCCTGCCGGCGCTCGCCGCTGTACCAGGCGCTCAAGGCGCGCGGCGCCTGCTTCGGCGAGAAGCTGGGCTGGGAGCGGCCCAACTGGTTCGCCGGACCGGGCGAGACGCCGGTGGATCGCTACAGCTTCGGCCGGCCGAACTGGTTCGAGGCCACGGGCCGCGAGCACCAGGCTTGCCGGGGGCGGGGGGCGCTGTTCGATCAGTCTTCCTTCGCCAAGCTCCTGCTGCAAGGACGCGACGCCGAGGCGGCGCTGGGCTGGCTGTGCGCCAACGACGTGGCCCGCCCGCCGGGCACGCTGGTCTACACCCAGCTGCTGAACGAGCGTGGCGGCATCGAATGCGATCTCACCGTGGCGCGGCTGACCGAGGACCGCTACTACATCGTCACCGGCACCGGCTTCGCTACCCGCGACGCCGACTGGATCCGCCGCAACATCCCGGACCGGCTCGATGCCCACCTGATCGATGTCACCTCCGCCCATGCCGTGCTGTCCGTCATGGGGCCGCGTTCGCGAGAATTGCTGGCGCGGCTCACGGACGCCGATCTGTCCAACACCGGATTCCCTTTCGCCAGCGCGCGCGAGATCGAGCTGGCCGGCGCACCGGTGCTGGCTCTGCGGCTGACCTATGTGGGGGAACTGGGCTGGGAGCTGCACGTCCCGACCGAGTTCGCGCCGGGCGTGTATCAGGCCTTGACCGCAGCCGGGACCGATCTCGGCCTGGCCGACGCC
>CAYMHN010000747.1:0-1968 GCA_964390235.1 uncultured Candidatus Competibacteraceae bacterium | reverse complement strand
GTGGCCGTCACCAGCACTACGCCCTGCACTACCGCGTAGTCGCGGTTGAACACCGCATCCACGATCAGCTTGCCGAAGCCGGGAATGGAGAAGATCTGCTCGGTCAGCACGGCGCCCGAGAGCAGCGTGCCGAACTCCAGCGCGCCCAGAGTGATCACCGGGGTCAGCGCGTTGCGCATTGCGTGCTTCCAGATCACGCGCCGCTCGGCCAGACCCTTGGCGCGGGCGGTGCGCACGTAATCGCTGTCCAGGGCCTGCAACATGGCCGAACGGGTATGGCGCATGATCACGCCGGCGATCGCCGTACCCAGCACGAAGGCCGGCATGATGGTGGTGGCCAGGCTTTGCCGCCAATCCACGAACGGGCTGACATAGCCCGACGCGGGCAACCAGCCCAGATTGACCGCGAACAGCAGGATCAGCATGATCCCCAGCCAGAAATTCGGCGTCGAGATGCCGGTCAGGGCGAGGACGTTGACCAGGTAATCCCAAACGCTGTCCTTCTTGACCGCCGACAGCACCCCGGCCGACACCCCCAGCACCAGGGCGATGAACATGGCCATGGCGGCCAGTTGCAGGGTGACCGGCAGCTTCTGGAGGATCAGCTCGCTGACCGGCACCCGCAAGCGCATGGACTGACCCAGATCGCCGGTCAGCACGCCGCCGATCCAGTAGGCGTACTGCACCGGCAGCGGCTGATCGAGCCGGTATTGGGCGCGGATTTGCGCGATCACTACCGGGTCGTTCTCCTCGCCCGCCATCACCTGGGCCGGGTCGCCCGGCAGTAGCTGTTGCAGCGAAAAGATCAGCACCGATACGAAGAACAGGGTCGGGATCAGTTGCAGCAGCCGTTTGCCGATCAATCCGAACATGGCGTGTGTTGCGATCCGCGGTCGCCGGGCAACCCTCAGTTCAGCCGCAGGCCGACCACGCGCACCAGCCCGTCGGGCAATTGCTCATACCCGCTGAGCCGATTGGTATGGGCGATCAGCATGGCGCGGTGATACAGGTAGATCACCGACCCTCGGGTCAGCCACTCGTCCGCCGCGGTCTTGTAGGCCGCCTTGCGATCCTCGAAGGTCACCGCGGTGCGGGCCGCGTCCAGCGCCGCGTCCAGGGTCTCGGAGCTGTAGCGGCCATAGTTCAGCGGACCACCGGTGGAGGCGAAGGAATAGATATTGCCGTCGGGGTCGGGGCGCCCGGACCAGGCCAGCATGAAAGCCTGGAACCGTCCCGCCTCGGCCTCGGACAGCCCGGTGGCGAACTCGACCACGCGGATGCGCATGTCGAAACCCGCCTCGCCGGCCATGGCTTGGATGACCTCGGCCACCTGCCGCACCTCGGGGTTGTTGGGCACCATGTAATCGACCACGATGGGGGTCGGCACCCCGGCTTCGGCAATCAGCTCCCGCGCCCGGGCGACATCGCGCGCCGGGACCGGATAGTCGCTCTGGTAATAGGGGTTCTCGGGGTTGATCCACTGGTTGCCGGGAAAGAATTCGCCATTGAACACGACATGGTTCAGTGCTTCCCGGTCGATGGCCAGGCTGAGCGCCTGGCGCACCTCGGCGTGCTGGCCCAGGGGTCCGTCGGCGGCCTCACCATTGGCCACGTTGAGGGTCATGCCCTGATAGCCCAGCTCGGTGACCACGGCCAGCTCGAGGTTGGCGTCGGCGCGGATCTCGGGGATGTCGGTGGCCAGGGCCCGCTCGATCAGGTCCAGTTGGCCGGCGCGCAGATTGGCCAGCCGCACGGTCGAGTCGGGGATCGGCTGATAGACGATGCGGTCGATATGCACATTGTCCGCATTCCAATAATCAGCGAATTTCTCGACCGTGATCCGGTCCTGCTGCACGCGCTCGACAAAGCGGTAGGGTCCGGCGCACACCGGCGCGGTGCCGAAGGTATCGCCCAGGGCCTCGGCGGCCTTGGGCGAGACGATCATGCCGGAGCGGTCGGTGAGCGAGG
>CAYMHN010000746.1:0-1971 GCA_964390235.1 uncultured Candidatus Competibacteraceae bacterium | reverse complement strand
TCGCGGTCTCGGCGTGGATGCGGGTCTCGCCGAAGCCGACGATCGTGTCGGGGCGCCTGGCGATCACCCGCACCGACACCGGCTCGCCCCCCGCCGGCGTGTAGAGGGCGTCGATCCCGAACGCGGCGAACGTCGCGTCGACTGCGCCCTGGAACACCGTCATCAGGTGCGCTTACCCTTGATCAGCACCCGCGGCCGGGTGCAGATCGGCAAAGGGTTGGACTCTCTGTGGCGCCGGCCGCCCTCAGCCAACCCCGGCGCCGTGCAGCATCACCCAGCGGGCGAACTGCTGGTCCACCGCCTGCTTGGCCCCGGCCTGACCTCAGGTCAGGCCGATTCTTGCCCGGGTTGATGGGGCGGCAGGCCGATGGTGTTGGCGGTCTCGACGAGGTTCTGCTGGCGCGTTCGCCTCGATCCTCTTCCATGCCGCGATGCCTTGTTAAGGGGACACTGGGGGCGTAGGGGTCTCGTGCAGTCGGATTTCGCGGGACACCATGCAGGGACACGACGGCGTCATGGCGGCGAGCAGCGCAAGCACGGTGGCGGGGGCACGGGTCGCGGGCACAACGGTACTGCCGATTCTCCTCTCTGTCAGTGCGGGGCACTTCCTCAACGACACGATGCAGTCGGCGCTACTGTCGATCTATCCGTTGATCAAGGAACCGCTGGCGCTTGAGTTCGTGCAGATCGGCATCATCACGCTGACCTTCCAGCTCACCGCCTCGATCCTGCAGCCGATGATCGGCCTCTACACGGACAAGCACCCCCAGCCGTTCTCGCTGCCGTTCGGGATGGCGTCGACTTTCTTCGGTATGCTGGTGCTGTCGGTCGCCGGTGGCTTCGGCACCCTGCTGCTGGCTGCGGCCTTGATCGGCATCGGCAGCTCGGTGTTCCACCCCGAGGCGTCGCGCGTGGCGCGGCTCGCCGCCGGTGGTCGCTACGGCTTCGCCCAGTCGGTGTTCCAGGTCGGCGGCAATGCCGGGCAGGCGATCAGCCCGCTGGTGGTGGCGCTGCTGGTGATCCCCAACGGTCAGCTCTACATCGCCTGGTTCGCACTCGCGGCCTTGATCGGCATCGGGATCCTGAGCCGGGTCGGTGTCTGGTACCGTGACCATCTGGCGCTGCAGCGCACCGGTCGTGCGGAAGCCGCCCCCTCGCCGGTCGGGCGCAACCGGGTGATCGCCGCGGTCGCGATCCTGCTGGCGCTGACCTTCTCCAAGAACTTCTATACGGCGGCTTTCGCCTCGTACTTTACCTTCTTCATGATCCACCGATTCGGGGTTTCGGTCGGTAGCGCCCAGATCCATCTGTTCCTGTTCCTGGGTGCGGTGGCAGTGGGCACGCTGATCGGCGGCCCCATCGGCGATCGGATCGGTCGCAAGCCGATCTTGTGGATCTCGATGCTGGGCGTGCTGCCGCTGAGCCTGGCGCTGCCGTTCGTCAACCTGTTCTGGACCGACGTCTTGGCGGTGCTGATCGGCTTGACCATGGCCTCGGCCTTTCCTGCCATCGTCGTCTACGCCCAACAGCTCCTGCCAGGCCGCGTCGGTATGATCGGCGGCCTGTTCTTCGGCTTCGCGTTCGGGATGGGGGGCATCGGTGCCGTCCTGATCGGCTGGCTGGCGGACACCTGGGGCATCGAGTGGGCCTTTCGACTTTGCGCGCTGCTACCGGCGATCGGTCTCCTGGTGGTGTTCCTGCCCAATCTCGATGAGAAGCGGGCGTAGCGGATCACGCGGCTTAGCCACCGGGCGCACCGCAGCGACCCTAGCTAAGCTTAGCTAACGCGGCGAACGTCGCGTCCACCGCAGCAGCGCTACGACCCCTGCCGGGCCTGATAGCCCTGGTGGCTCGCGAGCATCCCCAGGGCAGCGACCGGGATCCCCCTTGCTTCCGTTGACGTGCCGGCGCCAGCTTCATACGTCCGGTTCGCGATCGCATTGCGGACGCCCCTCGTTCGCTTCAACGAGC
>CAYMHN010000745.1:0-1971 GCA_964390235.1 uncultured Candidatus Competibacteraceae bacterium | reverse complement strand
GCGCGCTCGGCCGCAACCGGGTGGAGCGCGCCGATGGCAGGGTCGAACCCCTGCAAGGCTGCGACCAGACCGAGATGAATCCGGGCGATGTGTTCGTGATCGAGACCCCGGGCGGCGGCGGCTACGGGCAAGCCTGATGAACGCTCCGAATCCGCGCCCACGCCGTTCGGTGCTCTACCTGCCGGCCAGCAATCCCCGGGCCCTGATCAAGGCCCGCGAACTGCCGGCCGATGGTCTGATCCTGGACCTGGAGGACGCCGTCGCCCCGGACGCCAAGCCGGCCGCCCGCCAGGCACTGCTCGATGGGTTGACGCAGGGCGGCTACGCACCGCGCGCGACCGTGATCCGGGTCAACGGTCTGGATACTCCCTGGGGTGTGGACGATCTGCGCATGGCGGCCACGGCCCCGGTTGATGCCGTGCTGCTGCCCAAGATCGATACATCCGAGCAGCTGGACCGCGCGGCCGAGTTGCTCGACAAGGCAGCTGCGGCTTCCCTTCCCCCCCTGTGGGTCATGCTGGAAACCCCGCTGGCGATACTCAATGCCGTTGCCCTCGCCGCCCATCCCCGGGTGCAGGTGCTGGTCATGGGCAACGAGGATCTGGCCAAGGCCCTGCGGGTGCGGGCCGACAGCGATCGGACCGGCCTGCTGGTCGCGATGAGCCACTGCGTGCTGGCCGCCCGCGCCCATGGCCGGGACATTCTCGACGGGGTGCATACCACCCTGGACGACAGCGAGGGCCTGCGCCGGGTTTGCGAACAGGGGCGAGCCCTGGGCTTCGACGGCAAGACCCTGATCCACCCGCGCCAGATCGAGATCGCCAACCGGGTATTCGGATTCGACCAGGATACGATCGCACAGGCCAAGCGGGTGGTCGAGGCCTGGGAGCGAGCCGCCGGCCAGGGAGTGATCGTGATGGAGGGTCGCATGATCGAGCGGCTGCATGTCGATGAGGCGCGGCGCATCCTGGCGCTGGCCGGGCACTCATGAAACCAGGGGCGACGGCTGTCCCCTACATCATCCGGCCCCTGCCGTCGCGCAGCTCCAGGGTGAACACCTCGCCCAGGGCCTGGCGGATCTCCGTGATCGACAGAAACCAGTCGGTTGCCGGATCGCCCCAATGCTCGCAGGTCATGCGGAGCACATCCGGCTGCTGCGGCGAACTCAGGAAAAAGAACGAGGAGTAGATGATGAAGGTCGGGCCACCGTCGAAATCGAACAGCAGGAGACGGGCGGGCTGCAACCGCCAGTCCGGGGTCAGGCCGGCGCTCCAGTGGCGGGTGGAGCGATCGATCCGGAAGGTCCGGGGCTCGATCCGCCGAGGTTCCTCATGCCGCTGGCGCAGCTCGAACTTGCAGTACGGCAACATGCGGTTGGGCGCCCCGCCATAGGCCACGCCGTTCTGCAGATAGATGGCGAGTTCGCCGGCCGGGACGATCAGGGCCCGGTTCAGCACCAGCGCCGAGCCACTGGGCACGGAAAAGGCGCGCTGGCTTTCATCGTAGGGGTACATACCCTGGCAGCCAGCCAGCAGCAACAGCAGCGACAACAGCCATGATCCGCGCAGCATGGTCAAACCCTGGTGTGATTCGGAATACAGGCTTGGATGCCGATTTGCCGAGCAAGTTGCCTTCAGGTCATGGCCTGGGCTTGCAGAGCCGGCGGATTGAAATAAGCGCGGTCGATGGCGCCGTGCAAGTCGCCCAGCTCGACTTGCAGCTCATCGAGAAACTCGTGCAAGCCGCCACGCGCCAAGGCCCGGACATCGGCGGACTGCAACTGTTGTTGCAGGGCCTCGACCTCGGCCAGCGGCGTGGCGCTGTGCGGCAGCAGCTTCAGGCCCAACTCGATGCGAGCCAGGCAGAAACCCACGGCTCGCGGAAAATCCTCGTCGCGCAGCAGGAAATCCAGCACATCCGGCCCCTGTACCCGCAGGCGCACCTGCTGGCGGTACATCTGATAGGCGGTCA
>CAYMHN010000744.1:0-1971 GCA_964390235.1 uncultured Candidatus Competibacteraceae bacterium | reverse complement strand
GCCCGGCACGTCGCCGCGGCTCGCCTCGCGCACCTGGGCGTCGACCACCGCCACCGCCGTCATGTTGACCACCCGGCGTGCCGAGGAGGTCTTGGGCAGCACATGGGCCGGGGCGTCCGGACCCAGCAGCATGGGACCGATCACCACCCCGTCGGCCATGCTGCGCAGCAGATTGAAGGCGATATTGGCGGCGTCCAGGTTGGGCATGATCAGCAGATTGGCGCTGCCTTCCAGCCGCGAATTGGGAAACACCCACTCGCGCAGGGTGTCGGTCAGCGCCACGTCGGCCTGCATCTCGCCCTCGACTTCCAGCTCCGGCTCCCGCTGACGCACCAATCGTAGTGCCTCGGCCATCTTGCGCGCCGAGGCGGAGTCCCAGGAGCCGAAATTGGAATGCGACAACAGCGCGACCTTGGGCGCGATGCCGAAGCGGCGCACCCCCTCGGCGGCCAGTAGAGTGATGTCGGCGATCTCCTCGGGGCCGGGGTCCGGGTTGACATGGGTGTCGGCCAGAAACAGGGTGCACTTGGGGGTGATCAACAGGGTCAGGGCGGCGGCCACCCGGATGCCGGGGCGTAGCCCCATGACCTCGATCACATGCTTGAGATGACCCTGGTGGCTACCGATGGCGCCGCAGATCAGCGCGTCGCCATGGCCCAGTTTGACCAGTATGGCACCCAGCACGGTGGTGCGGGTATTGACCCGGATGCGGGCGTTGCTGGGATCGATCCCGTAGCGCTCGCGCAGCCGGTGGTACTCCTGCCAGCACTCCCGGTAGTAGGGGTTGTCGAACGGGTCGATCAGCTGGAAATCCCGATCGGTCTGGATCGGCAGGCCCAATTGCTTGAGGGTGCCGACGATGCGCTCGCGCCGGCCGATCACGATCGGGATGGCGAGGCCTTCGTCCAGCACCACATGCACGGCGCGCAGAATGCGCTCCTCCTCGCCCTCGGCATAGACCACCCGCTTGGGCTCGCTGCGGGCGCGTTCTACGATCGGCTTCATGGCCAGCCCGGAGCGCACCACGTAGCGGCTGAGCTGTTCGCGGTAGGCACGGAAGTCCTCGATCGGACGGGTCGCTACGCCGCTGGCCATGGCGGCGCGGGCCACCGCCACCGGCAGTTCGGTGATCAGCCGCGAATCGAAGGGCTTGGGGATCAGGTAGTCGGGGCCGAATTCCAGCGGCTGGTCGCCGTAGGCCAGAGCCACTTCCTCGGACGGCGGAGCCATGGCCAGATCGGCCAGCGCCCGAACCACGGCCAGCTTCATCGCCTCGTTGATGGTGGTGGCGCCGATATCCAGTGCGCCGCGGAAGATGAACGGGAAACACAGCACGTTGTTGACCTGATTCGGATAGTCCGAACGGCCGGTGGCGATGATGGCGTCGGGCCGTACCTCCCTGGCCAGCTCCGGCATGATTTCCGGTACCGGGTTGGCCAGGGCCAGGATCAGCGGCTGCTCGGCCATGGTCTTGACCATTTCCGGCTTCAGCACCCCGGCCTGGGAGACACCGAGGAAGATGTTGGCGCCGTGCAGGGCATCGGCCAGCTCGCGGTGCGGGGTATCGGTGGCATAATCGGCCTTGCGGCCGTCCACGCCCTGGTTGCGTCCCCGGTAGACCACGCCGCGGCTGTCGCACAAGGTGATGTGTTCCTTGCGCAGACCCAACCCGACCAGGACATCCAGGCAGGCGATGCCGGCGGCGCCGGCGCCGGAGGCCACCAGCCTCACCTCCTCGATGGATTTGCCGATCAGGCGCAGGCCGTTGAGGATGGCGGCGGCGGCGATGATGGCGGTGCCGTGCTGATCGTCGTGAAACACCGGGATCTTCATCCGGGCCCTGAGTTGCTCCTCGATGTAGAAGCATTCCGGTGCCTTGATGTCTTCCAGATTGATGCCGCCGAAGGTCGGTTCCAGGGCGGCGACGATCTCGATCAGCCGGTCCGGATCGTTCTGGGCCAGTTCGATGTC
>CAYMHN010000743.1:0-1972 GCA_964390235.1 uncultured Candidatus Competibacteraceae bacterium | reverse complement strand
GAACACACCGATGCCGGAAAACTTCTTGAACAGCACCGCCTTGCCCTCCATCACCGGTTTGGAGGCCAGCGGTCCGATATTGCCCAGCCCCAGCACCGCCGTGCCGTTGCTGATCACCGCCACCAGGTTCTGGCGCACGGTGAGATTGCCGGCCTCCAGGGGATCGTCGGCAATAGCCAGACAAGCCGCCGCCACGCCGGGTGAATAGGCCAGCGACAGATCGCGTTGGGTGGCCATGGGCTTGGTGGCGACGATGGCCAACTTGCCCGGTTTGGGCAACTGGTGATAGCGGATCGCCGCCGCGTCGAGTTCATCGGTCATGGGTTTACTCCTCCAGTCAGCGTTTTGTCAGTAGTCGCGAGTGATGCTCAGCGGGTCAGCAGGACCTCTTCCGCGAGCGGCAACTCGTCGCAGTTATCGCCCGGACCACCCCGATCGACGACGATGAAGCGCTGCTCGGGATCGGCGGTGATCAACGGCATGTGCCACACTCCGGGGTGGTAGTTGACGCCCTGGCGGCCGTTGCTGATGAAGGCGCGCAGTTGCGTTGGATCGACCGTGTCGCTAGGCGGCGCCACCACTACCACCATCGGGGTGTCATTCAGCGGGATGAAGGCCTGGCTGCCCAGGCTGTGGCGTTCGACCAGCGGTACCCGGTACGGCAGTTCGGTGGTCTGGTTGCAGGTAACAATGCTGATCAGCGGCCGGCCCTGATCGCCGACCTCGACCGTGGCCAGGTCGTGGTGGCGCTCAATGGTGCCAGCGTTGATCGGGAAATGCCGCGCGCCCTCGGTCTCGATCACCTCGCCGAACGGGGCGAAGGATTCGCGGGTCAGCGGCTCGGGACGCAGGGTTATCATCTTCAGTCCTCCCGATGGATGTTGCCGTACAGGCGCACCCGGCTCAGCCCACCGTCAGGGATGATGTTGACCCGCACATGGGTGATGGGGCCGAGATCCTTCACCTCGGCCTCGAAGCGGTGGATGGCGTCCATCTCCAGTTTCTGCTCGGGCAGCAGTTCGCGCCAGAAAATGCTCTGGGTAACCAGGGAATCCTCGGTGCCGCCGCGCATATACCCGGCCTGCACCGAGGCCCGGTCGGGATAATTGCCCTTGTAGTGGGCGGTGTCCAGCTCGATCGCCTGGATGACGCCGGGATGGCCCAGTTCCAGAATCGCCCACTCGTTGCCCGGCACTCGGCGGCGGGCGGTCTCCCAACCGTCACCCATATTGATCCCGCGATCCGGCATATTGAGATTGAGGATGCTGGAGCCGAAGCCCTGGTTGCTGCACGCGATGGCTCGGCCGCCATTCTCCAGCGCCACCAGGTCGATGAGTTCGTCCGGATCGCGGCTGTCCCAGTCGCACTGCGGTTCGCCATAGACCCGGAAGCGCGCCACGCCACCGTCCGGATAGATGTTGAGCCGCAGATGGCTCCAGGTGCCTTCGCTGGCGATGTCGTGCAGGTGGTGGCTGTCCGGACCCAGGCTGACCGAGGACAGGATTTCCACCCACCGGGTGTCATCGCCGGGATCACCCTCGGCGCAGTAACAGGCATCGATGGAGGCCGCTGGCGGGTGATTGCCCTTGAAGTGGCTGGTGTCGATGTCCACCCCACGGATCACACCCGGGCGGCCCAGGCGCACGATGCAGTAGTCGTAGCCCTCGACCCGCTTGCGGCGCGATTCCCAGCCGTCCATCCACTTGCCGTGCTGGTCGAACTTGCCGGGAATGAACACCGCCGGCTCGGCTTGCAACATGCGCTCGGCGGCGGCGAAGAAGTCGTCGGTGACGAACAGGGTCTTGGCACCCAGGCGCGGATGCGCCAGATTGATATAACGTTGTGAAAAACGGTTTTGCTCGGTTTCAACGCCCACGGTAAATACTCCGGATAATCCAGTTCTAGTTAAAGGTTCCCCTTCACCCCACGCGGGCCGCCCCAACCCCGACGCGGACCGCCCTCTCCCGCCAGG